>NZ_WQQB01000069.1:226037-291884 GCF_018785565.1 Blautia sp. MCC283
TATTTGCGAAGCAAATGACATCGAACGACGGAGTCGTGAGATGACCACCGCTGGAGTAGCCTAAAAGAACAGGCGATGCAGCGCAAGCTGCGAGCCCGTGAAAAAAGGCAAATCGGCACGCAGGTTAAATTTGATTCAACAAAAACGATTAACCATCAACAAACACATGTATGTAGTTTTTAAGGTACAAACCTTAATAAATAATCCTCCTTAGCTCAGTCGGTAGAGCATGCGGCTGTTAACCGCAGTGTCGTTGGTTCGAGTCCAACAGGGGGAGTTTTTTTATGCCTGTAAACAGCACTCTGTTTACAGGCATATTTATATTTTCACATAATATCTGTTTAAACTGAATCGGGCAAGTCTCCTGCGGGATGGCGAATCCTCAATCTGCAGACAAAATCCAGAAATTCAGTTTACTCTCATCATACTCGATCGAGGCTCTTTTTCCTGCAAAAAAATTCTCCAGAACCTGATACATTTCATCAAAATGTCCTTCACATGCACAATTCCCAAGCGGTTCGATCCAACAGGATTGTTTTCCACAAGCATCACGAAGATGAATGCGAAAATGAAGTCCCTGATCTTTAAGTAGTCCATTTAGTTCAATGATATCATTAAAAGAAATACAATACATAAAATCAACCTCCCGTCAAATAATTATTGTGGTTAGAAATATCATAGCAAAGAAAAGAAAAACAGGCAATACAGATGCCGGTTTTCCGACAACAGACTGGAAACTGTTTTCAAATCATGTTAAAATATATACTATAGTAAATTTTGTCAGTTCCCAGACATTTTGGTAATCAGATAAAAAATCATCTGATTCACTTAAGAATAATTATAAGAGAAAGAAGCAGACAGATAAGAATGGAAATATTTGATATCATAGATGAAAACGGAAATCCCACCGGAAAGACCGTAGAACGGAGCATTGCCCATGCAGAGGGAATCCGCCATCGCACTGCGCATATCTGGATCATCCGCCGGAAAAATGGAAGAACAGAGATCCTTCTTCAAAAAAGATCCAGAAACAAGGATTCTTTTCCAGAAAAATTTGATACTTCATCTGCAGGCCACATACAGGCAGGGGATGAACCGTTGGAATCAGCATTGCGGGAACTAAAGGAAGAACTGGGGATACATGCAGTGCCAGAATATCTGCAGTTTGCAGGAAAATTCCCGATATCTTTTGCCAAAGAATTTCATGGAAAAATGTTCCGGGATGAAGAGATTGCCTTTGTTTATATCTACGATCATCCGGTAGAGATCGATCGTCTTACACTTCAGAAAGAAGAAGTAGAAGAGGTACAGTGGTTTGATCTGGAAGAAACGTATCAGCAGTGCAGACAGCACAGAGATAAATTCTGTGTTCCATTAGGAGGCCTGCAGCTTGTGCGGGAATTCATAAAAAATAACAACAATAACGAATATAAAGGAGAGAAACAGTCATGAGAAAAGATTTTGGTGCAAAACCTTATACCTATCCACAGCCAGTATTAATGATCGCCACATATGGCGAGGATGGCAAACCGGACGTTATGAATGCTGCCTGGGGCGGAATCAGTGATGATAAGGAAATTTCCATCTGTGTCAGTGAGAGTCACAAAACAACCGAAAATATTCTGAAAAAAGGCGCTTTCACAGTAAGCATGGCGGATGTGGATCATATGACAGCCTGCGATTATGTGGGAATTGTTTCCGGAAACAAAGAGCCGGATAAATTTGCAAAAACCGGATTTACAGCAGAAAAGTCCGAAAAAGTAGATGCCCCCATCATCAAAGAGCTTCCCATCTGTGTAGAATGTAAACTGAAAAGCTACGACAAAGAAACCTGCCGTCTGGTTGGTGAGATCGTAAATGTCAGCGTGGACGAACGTGTTCTGGACAAAAACGGAAATGTAGATGTAGCAAAAGCTGCACCGATCACGTTTGATCCGTTTAACAACGCATATATCCGTCTTGGCGAAAAGGTGGGCGATGCTTTTAAAGCTGGAGCTGCATTGAAATAAATAATATTTATGGAAACAAAAAAGTCTCTTTAAGAAGAAAGGATTGAAAAACCTGCCTTCTGGAAGAGACTTTTTTTATAATATTCCAAACTCTTTAACCAAATCAAGTAAGTCCCCTGCGGGGTTGCGAAAAGCAATAAGCAGTGGGTGGGGACTTGCTTGTATCAGGAGGAGTGCAAGCTCCTCCTGATAAACTGCGGAGCAGTTATTTGGTGTAGAGCCACGTAGCGAAGCGGATTGCGAATATCCGCTTGACATGCCTGGAAAATCCCGTCCTGATCATTACTTTTTGTTATAAAAGAAACAGCAGATGAAGCTACAGATCATATATGAACATAACAGATTCACGAAAAAACTTCGGATTATTCAGAAATTTCATGCTTGTATGTAAATATACGATATGATAACATAATCCATATATTATTTTTTGTAAAAAACATACAAAAAGGAGGAGCTGCCATGCGCCCAATGAGAGAAAAAAATGCATACAGGAGAATTATATCTCCCTAATGACGATGAAATCTTTCAGGATCAGATCAGGAAACTGGACAGGCTTTATGATTTCAATATGACACGCCCTACACAGCTGGATAAAAGAAAAGAAATGCTGAAAGAGATGTTTGCGGAGATTGGTGAAGATTGTTATATCGAGCCACCGCTTCACGCCAATATGGCAGGTGCATATGTCCATTTTGGAAAAAATGTCTATGCCAACTTTAACCTGACACTGGTAGATGACGGTCATATTTATGTTGGCGATTATACCATGATCGGTCCAAATGTGACCATCGCAACTGCGGGGCACCCGATCTTACCGGAGCTTCGTGAAAAAGGATATCAGTATAATATGGAAGTTCATATCGGTAAGAACTGCTGGCTGGGATCTGGAGTTGTTGTGTTACCGGGAGTTACTATTGGTGATAATGTTGTAGTTGGGGCCGGAAGTATAGTAACGAAGGATCTGCCTTCCAATGTGGTTGCAGTCGGCAATCCATGCAGGGTGCTGAGAGAAATGAATGAGCGGGATAAAGAATATTATTTTAAAGACAGAAAAATTGATTATTCTGAGATCGTTTAACCAAATCAAGTAAGTCCCCTGCTTCAATTGCGAAAAGCAATAAGCAGAGGGCAGGAACAGAGGCGTAAGCTTTTGCACATCAACAGATAATGCCGGGAGCAAAGGTCGAATGATCTTATGAAATATGAAACAGGTGGATGAGAACAGGAATGGATGAGGACCTGTCTGATGCTGAAAGAAAAGAGGAAAAATTATGGGAATGAATGAAACACCGTCAGCAGACCGTGTACATATCGGTTTTTTTGGCAGAAGAAATGCAGGAAAATCCAGTATTGTAAATAAAGTGACAGGTCAGGAACTTGCTGTGGTTTCCGATGTTAAAGGAACTACCACGGATCCGGTGAGCAAGGCCATGGAGCTGCTTCCAATGGGACCGGTTGTAATTATTGATACGCCGGGTATTGATGATGAAGGACATCTTGGAGAACTTCGAGTCCGAAAGGCAAAACAGGTACTGAACCGTGTGGATGTGGCAGTTCTTGTTGTGGATGCTACCCTTGGAAAAACCAATGTGGATGAGGAGCTGATCCACATTTTTAAAGAAAAGGAAATTCCGTACCTGGTTGTATACAATAAATCCGACCTTCTTTCGGAAAATCAGAAAATAAATGCGGATTCTCCGGATCGGAATCAGGAACCCTTCATTTACGCCAGTGCGGCAACAGGTCAGAACATCTATGAACTGAAAGAAAAGATCGCATCTCTTGCAGTAACCGATGATCTGAAATTACGTCTGGTAGGAGATCTCCTGGAGCCGTCAGACTTTGCGGTTCTTGTAGTACCGATCGATAAAGCCGCACCAAAAGGCCGCCTGATCCTTCCACAGCAGCAGACAATCCGGGATGTGCTAGAGGCTGGAGCAGCAGCCATTGTCATCAAAGAAAACGAGCTTTCCAATACACTGAAAACCCTGGGCAAGAGCCCCAAAATTGTGATCACAGACAGCCAGGTTTTTGCAAAGGTCAGCAAAGAAACACCGAAGGATATCTGGCTCACTTCATTTTCAATTCTGTTTGCCAGATTTAAAGGAAATCTGAAAACAGCGGCAGCCGGTGCAGCAGCCATTGACCGACTGAAAGACGGAGATAAGATCCTGATCTCTGAGGGATGCACCCATCATAGACAGTGTGATGATATCGGAACAGTCAAGCTTCCACGCTGGATCCGAAATTATACGGGGAAAGATCTGGAATTTGAGTATTCTTCAGGAAGAGATTTCCCGGAAGATGTGACGAAGTACAACTTGATCGTGCACTGTGGTGGATGTATGCTCAATGAGCGGGAAATGCGCTACCGTCAGAAATGTGCGCTGGACCAGGAAATCCCCATTACCAATTATGGAATTGCCATTGCTTACATGCAGGGAATCCTGAAACGATGTGTGGAAATGTTCCCGGATGTAAGAAAAGAGCTGGATGTTTAAAGATATTTTGAATTTATGAAGCAGCTGTTTTTTGCACAGAATTTATTTTCTGTGCAGAGAGCAGCTGCTTTTTGCATACTCATTTATAAAGCAGAAAAAATTTTGAAAAAAGATAGTTTAATTTAACTCAACTGATTGGCAAACAAAGAAAGTTATTTTAAAATAACATTGTTATTAAATAACGGCGTTATTGAATAAAGGAGACAAACATATGAGACCTGTAAATGAGAAACTGGCGGCAGATCTTCTGGAAGCGGGAAAGCAGGAATTTCTGGAAAAAGGTTTTCAGGGAGCTTCCATGCGCGGGATTGCATCCAGACTGTCTGTGACAACCGGTGCACTGTACCGCTATTACACAGACAAGGAATCTCTCTTTGATGTACTGGTAGAAGAACCGGCCAGAGTACTGGAGGAGAGATACCGTGCTATCCAGAAGGGATTTGCAGACCAGCCGGTGGATGCCCAGGTCCAGACACTTCCGGAGGTGTCTGACGAAGGCTATTCCTGGATGGTGGAATACATTTATGATCATTTTGATGCATTTAAGCTGATCGTATGCTGTTCCACAGGAACCCGCTATGAACACTATCTGGATGTCCTCACGGAGATTGAAGTCAATTCCAGTATTGTCCTTATGAAAAAAATGAAAGCAGCGGGTTATCATCTGGAAGAACTGGATGAAAATCTGATCCACATGGTAGCAAGCAGCATGTTTAACGGCATGTTTGAGACAGTACGCCACGACATGCCCAGGGAAAAAGCCAATTCCTACATGAACAGCCTGCGGGAATTTTATTCTGCCGGATGGTTCCGGCTGCTGGGGATCCGTGGATCATGAAAAAAAGGAGTTGATGCATATGGAAAAAAAGAACCTTCCCCGATATCGGTAGTATGGGGATGGGCAGAAAAATATCACAGTAAATTTTATGGCTCTGTAGTCCTGGCTGTACTTGGTGTGGCAGGAACCATGCTGGCTTATTTCAGCATTGCGGCAATGATCCGCATCCTTCTGGAAAACGGGGATTTCAGTCAGTGCCTGCCATGGTGCGGATTTCTCCTGATCGGTTAATAAGGGGTATTGCCGGCGGTTCTTAGCGACTGCCGGCAATACACGTTCAGGGGATGTTTACAATTCCGAAAGAAAGTGCTATAGTACTAGAGTTTGTATTTTTAAAATATAGAGGAGTTATAAACAATGATCGACCAGACACTTGCACAGGCTCTGCAAAAAGAAATTCCCATACTTACAGCCCAGATCCGCAGCCTTTATGCGGAATTTGATAAAAAATTTCATCTCAATGGAGCGAAGATTCCCATTACCTTTGGTATGGAGCCAGATCTTCTGGGATCCTATACAAGAGGCAGTTACCACGAAAAAGAGCATTTTCATTTTTCCCTGCTGTTTATCGGCTACGCGGTAAAAAATCCTCTGAAAAAAGAGGACAGGCTGGACCTTTACAAACATGAATATGCCCATTATATGCAGCATAATTTTCACATTCCCCAAGAGTATCAGTGGCAGCACGGAACTCACGGAAGTGCCTGGAAATACTGCTGCTCCCTGACCGGCGCGGCGCCAACGCCATATTATAAGGCAGGGGAAGCCCTGATGAAACACGACTACGAGAAAAAGCTCCGAAGCCCAATCCATGACCGGACAGTAACAGTACGGGATACTTACCGGAGAAAGCAGCAGCATGAAAATACCCGGAACAGCATTGTGCGCTACGAGATCGGAGAGGATGTGAGCCATCCGAAATTCGGAACCGGAAATATTGAGCATGTAGAGCAGCTTCCAGGCTCCGTAAGGCTTCATATCCGGTTTGGAGAAGATCTGAAAGTGATCGACCAGAAGTGGCTCCTCCGGTCAAAATATAAATAGAACAAAATGGTATAAAAAAATCTCCGGCACAGAAAAACTGTGATCCGGAGATTTTTGAATTTTATAAATTCGATATTTTATTCAGAAACTTTCACAAACTGGCTGTTATAAAGATTCTGATAGAATCCGCCTTTTGCCATAAGTTCCTCGTGATTTCCCTGCTCAATGATACTTCCGTCTTTCATGACAAGGATCTCATCCGCATTACGGATAGTAGAGAGACGGTGGGCAACGATGAAGCTTGTTCTGCCCTGCATCATCCGGTCGAAAGCTTCCTGGATCAGCATTTCGGTTCGTGTATCAATGCTGGAGGTTGCCTCGTCAAGGATCAGCATTGGTGGCAGGCACAGCATGACACGGGTGATACAGAGAAGCTGTTTCTGTCCCTGGCTTAAGCTGTCTTCATAGAGAATGGTATCCAGGCCATTTGGAAGACGGCGGATAAATTCCCAGCTGTGGGACATTTTTGCTGCCTGGATCACTTCCTCATCAGAAGCATCCGGTTTTCCGATACAGATGTTATCACGGACAGTTCCATGTTTGATCCAGGTATCCTGGAGAACCATGCCATAGCTTCCGCGGAGGGCATGTCTGGAAACTTCGGTGATCGGTTTTCCGTCTACGGAGATACTTCCGCCGGTGACGTCGTAGAAACGCATTAGCAGGTTGATAAAAGTTGTCTTACCACAGCCGGTAGGACCTACGATGGCGATTCGTCGGCCAGGCTCTGTGTGAAGGTTAAATCCTTCAATGAGAGGTTTGTCCTCTTCGTAGCGGAAAGAAACATTCTGGATATCTACGGCACCTTTTACATCATCAAGAGTTCCGGACAGGTCCGGGCTTTCCGGTTTTTCTTCCAGAAGGTCAAAGATCCTGGTAGCGCAGGCCAGAGCGTTCTGAAGCTCTGTAATCACGGAGCTGATATCATTAAATGGTTTCATATACTGGTTGGCATAGGCAAGCAGTACGGAAAGACCACCAACAGTCAGATGACCGCCCGGGATCAGGAAGGCGCCTACAAGAGCTACACCTGCATAGATGATGTTGTTGACACATCGTGTGGACGGGTTGGTGAGACTGCTGTAAAAAACAGCTTCCTGGCTGGCATTTCGAAGCTCCTCGTTGATCGAAGCGAAACGCTCCGAAGAACGGTTCTCATAGCCAAATGCCTGAACCACTTTCTGATTTCCGATCATTTCCTCGATCAGTGCAGTCTGACGTCCACGGGCATCACTCTGTGCACGGAACATCTGGAAGGAATGGGAGGAGATGAATTTTGCCACAAAAAAGCTCACCGGAGTCAGGACAATGACCATCAGTGTGATCCACACATTTTTGGAAAACATGAAGATCAGAGTTCCGATGATGGTGATGATACCGGAAAACAGCTGTGTAAATCCAAGGAGCATACCATCAGAAAGAATATCCGTATCCGCAATGACACGGCTGATGATATCACCGGTGCTGTGTCCGTCCAGGTAGGACAGCGGAAGTTTCTGGATATGGCGGATGGATTTCGCACGGATATCCTGTACTGTGCGGTAGGTCATACGGTTGTTGATGATGCTCATGACCCAGGTGGCAATACCGGAAAGCACGATCATGACAAGAATACGGGAAAGATAGAATCCCATTCTGCCAAAATCAACTTCATGGGCAGCAATCACCTCATCAATGGCATAGCCGAAAAGTACGGGAACATACAGCTGCAAAATTACGGTAACTGCGGCAAGGATTACACTTAAGACAAGAAGGAAACGGTATTTTCCGATAAAGCGGAGCACCTTGAAGAAGGTTGCCATGCTGTTTTTGTTCTGGGATTTTTTGTATGTTTTACTCATGCCAGGACCTCCTTTCCGGTTGCTTTTTCATATTTGATCCGTTCTTCTGGGAACTGTGAGAAAAAGATCTCACGGTAAGTTTCACAGGTGGAAACAAGCTCCTGGTGGGTTCCTTTTCCGGCGAGCTGGCCGTCGTCCAGTACCAGGATCAGATCGGCCTGACGGATACTGGCTGCTCTCTGGGATACCAGGAAAGTGGTGGTGTTTCCGCCAAGCTGGTGGAGAGATTTCCGAAGTGCCGCATCTGTGGCAAAGTCAAGAGCACTGGCACTGTCGTCCAGGATCAGGATCTCCGGCTTTTTCACAAGGGCGCGGGCAATGGTAAGTCTCTGGCGCTGGCCACCGGAAAGGTTCCGGCCGTTCTGTTCCAGCTTAAAATCCAGCTGGCCATCTTTTTTCTCCACGATCTCACGGGCCTGGGCAGTGGTAAGAGCCTCCCACATTTCCTCATCTGTGGCGTCTTCCCGTCCCCAGCTTAAGTTCTCGCGGATGGTTCCCTGAAAAAGTGCTGCCTTCTGAGGAACCACGCCGATCTTTTCACGGAGCTCTTTCTGAGAGTAGGTCTGTACATTCTGGCCGTCAAGGGTGACGGTTCCACTGCTTGCGTCATAGAAACGGGCGATGAGATCCACAAGGGTGGACTTACCGCTTCCGGTACCGCCGATGATTCCAATGGTAGAGCCTTTTTTTGCGAAAAAAGTGATGTCCGAAAGGCTGGGTGCGCCGGTTCCTGCATAGGAGAAGGTCACATGGTCAAAAGCAACGGCACAGTCGTTCTTTGCAGCTGCCGGTGCGGAAGTTTTCTCCGGGTAAGTCATGGTGGAATCTACTTTCAGGATTCCGGCAACACGGTCTGCACAGGCCATGGATTTGTTCAGGGTGATGATCAGGGAAGCAAGTTTGATCAGCTCCACGATCATCTGTGCCATGTAGTTGTAAAGGGCAACGACTTCACCCTGCTGCATGTTTCCAAGATTGACCTGTACGCCTGCAGTCTGGATCAGGATCACGGTTGCGATATTGATCAGTACATAGGTGGCCGGATTTAAAAGTGCGGAGATTTTTCCTACAAACTCATTCAGCTTTGTGAGAGCAAGGTTACTTTCGTCAAACTCCGCAACTGCGTGATCTTCCCGGCAGAATGCACGGATCACACGGACACCGGTCAGGTTTTCTCTGGTAAGGCGTGTGACAGTATCCAGGCGTCCCTGTACTTTTTTGAAAAGAGGGATACTTAAGAACATGATCACAAAGACAACCAGGAACAGTACCGGGATGGCAACTACGAAGATCAGTGCACAGCGCACGTTGATGGTAAAGGCCATCACCATGGCACCGAAAACAATAAACGGGCTTCGAAGAAGAAGACGAAGGCCCATGTTTACACCGTTCTGTACCTGGTTTACGTCGTCGGTCAGACGGGTGATCAGGGTATCAGTTCCAAGGGTATCCAGCTCCGTATAGGAAAGCTTCTGGATGTGGTCAAAGACTGCCTGGCGTACTTCTGTGGCAAAACCTACGCTGGCTTTTGCCGCAAAAAACTGGGCCGTGATGCTGACTGCCAGTCCTGCGGCTGCCATCAGTATCAGGATAAAGAATTTCTGTACGATGTAGCCGTGGTCATTGTGAGCAATACCCACATCAATGATCTGGGCGATGACGATAGGCACCAGCAGGTCAAACACAACTTCCAGAAACTTGAAAAAAGGAGCCAGAATGCTTTCTTTTTTGTAGTTTCGAAGATATTTTGCGAGTGTTCGCATTTCTTTTTCTTTCCTCCATTTCCTTTTTATTACAATAAACCTCTGTTATTATACTCCCTCCGGGATGATACGTATAATATTGTTTTTAATGTATTATAATATAAAAATTATATTGAAGAAAACGTGAGTTTATGGGAAGATGATCATAGTATCTGCAAAAATGAAAAAATCATTAGTATGCAGTACAGAAGAATATAGATTGCGAATATCCGCTTGACACAAAGACAGAGAGTGTTTGATGCGGATCATCCGGGAACGGAATGCGGAAATTACAGAAATTATTATATGCAATTAAAAGGAGAAGGATATGGAGATCAGACAGTTGGAATATTTTCATGAGATTGCGGCAACGGGAAGTATCCATGAAGCTGCAAGAAGACTGAATATGTCCCAGCCGCCCTTAAGCTACCAGATCAAACAGCTGGAAGCAGAGTTGAATGTGAAGCTTTTTGAGCGGACCAGGGCAGGGGTGACACTGACAGAAGCGGGAAAGCTTCTTTATGACAGGACGGAGAATATTTTAAATTATGTCCGTTCCACAGAGCTGGAAGTATCCAAGGCAGGGAAAAAGCAGGTCTTACGTATCGGGATCACGCCCACCACAGTAACCACCATTATGCCTTATATTTCCAGATTTTCCAGGGAAAATTCCGATGTAAACTTTGAGGTGCGGGATGCCATTACCTTCACACTTCTGAACTATCTTATGGATGGGATCATTGATGTCTCTGTGGTGCGGACACCTATCAAGCTGGAGGGATTAAATTATCTGGAGCTTTCGGAAGAACCCATGATCGCAGTCCTTCCCCCGGCATTCCCGGAAAACAGGACAAAAAAAGAGGGCATCAGCCTTAAGAAACTGACTGGACGCCCTCTTATTATTTACCGGCGATACGAAGAATTTCTGATGAAAGCCTTTGGAGAAAAAAATCTCCAGCCGGATATTTTCTGTGTCTGCGACGATCCCAGAGATGCCATGCTCTGGGTGCAGGAAGGCCTTGCCACTGCCGTTTTTCCAAGATCCATGGAAGACCTCTGTACAGATCTTCCCATCCGGATCATCGAAGAAGAGAAGCTTACGACTAGGATCCTTCTTGCCTGGAAAAAAGACCGCAGGCCTTCCGCTGTAATGCAGGAGTTTATCAATATCTGTGAGGAATATAAAGAAATCAGTCTTTGAGATGTTCCTCTTTCCAGTGTTTCCACTTCTGAACGGCTTCCGGATTCTGTTTCTCCAGCCGTTCTTCCAGTTTCTTTCTGCGCTGTTCCAGCCGTTCCAGAACTTCCGGGTGTTCGGCCAGGATTTTTTCTTTCAGTTTGCCACGGCGTTTTTCCAGAAGCTGAAGGATCAGTCTCCGGTCGGAAGTCAGCTCTTCCGGCAGTTCGTCCATATGTAACTCGATCCTTCGGAGAAGTTCATCTTCATCCAGAAGCCCCAGGCCATGCCAGTTATCCAGAAGTTCTTCCAGACCTTCTTCGGAGAGACGTTCAATATCCGGGATCTGATGTAACTGTTCGATAATGTGATGGACAGATTTCTCGATCTCTTTTACCGCATCATCTCCGAAAGCCCAGGCAAACTCTTCCAGGGTATCTTCTTCCTCTGCCGGGAGAAAGGCGATGCTGCGGCGGAGAAGTTTTGCCTCGTCCTCCTTTGGAACATCCAGTTCATAAGGAGCTTCGATCCCTGCGTCATGTAAGGCGGCAAGAATGGTACGGCGGACCATACCGTCCTTGATCATATGGCCGATGCCGAACTGACGCAGCTGGTCATTGATCTGAGTGGAATGTTCGGTAAGGTAAAAACGGATCCCTCGTTTTTTCAGGCTTGCAGAGATGGCATCCAGCCGGTCGGCAGCAGTAACGTCAATGCTGTTAATGGCACTGGCATCTACGATCACCACTTTTGTATCTTTCTGGATGCTGTTTTCAATATCTTCCTGAAAGATCTTTACATTTGCGAAAAACAGGTTCTCACTGAAACGGTAGATGACAACGCCTTTGATGGGATAGGCGTAACGGTTTCTGGAAAGATCAAAATAAACATCTCTGCCCGGGATCATACCACGGAAAGAGCGTGGCGGGTTGGTAGCTTTCAGGATCACAGCTACGAAAGAGAGCAGGATGCCGATGATAACGCCATAGATGGTTCCAAGGCAGAGCACGCTGAAACCGGCAGCCATAAAAATGTAAAATTCTGTGCGGCTCACCTTGAAAAGACGTACAGCCAGATGGGTTTCCACCACATCCATCAGAGCAGAGATCACAATGGCTGTCAACACAGGAACCGGAAGATATCCGATAAATCCGGTGCCAAAAAGAAGGATCAGAGCCATGGTGATCCCGGCAGTGATGGAAACTGCCTGAGATTTTCCTCCGTACTGTTCATTGAGAGAGGTACGGGAAATACTGCCGTTTACCGGACAGCATCCCACAGCAGCTGCTGCAATGTTTCCCGCTGCACAGGCCAGGATCTCCTGACGATCGTTCAGTTTATAGTCATTGCGAAAGGCGAAAGTGTTTTCTGCAAGAAGGGTTTCCGCCATAATGACAACGGCAACCATAAGGCCGCGGCCTGCTGCCTGGGTCAGATCAACATTTCCGAAATCCGGGATCACCAGGGAAGGAAGGCCACGTTCTACAGACTGCAAAAGCACAACGCCCTTTTCATCCACATGAAAAACAACGGTGGAGAGAACACCCAGGGCCATGATCGCGATGGCCATGGGGAATTTCGGCGCCAGTTTTTTGAATATGCGGATCAGTATCAGCGCACCAAGTCCCATGCAGAGGGAAAGCCAGCTGATATTTTTTGCGGCAGCGAAGATATGTTCTGCCAGCTCCAGAAGTTCACCGGAACCTGCCGGGCTTCCCATCAGTTTCGGGATCTGCATCAGGATGATGGTGACTGCGATACCGCTGATAAAACCACCCATTACCGGTGTGGAGATGAAATCTACGATCTTATCCGCATGGAGCAGGAAGAACACAAACAGCCACAGGCCTGCAAAAAGTGCAATGGCAGGGACATAATCCATGGCAGCTTCCGATTCCGCGGCAATGCCAAGGGTAGACAGCGCGCCGCCTACAATGGCAGCAGGTGCCGCGTCAACGCCGAAGATAAACTGCCTTGAAGTGGAAAAGAGCGCAAACAGCAGGATTGGCAGAACAGAACCATACAGTCCGTATACCGCCGGAATTCCGGAAATCTGGGCATATCCCATGGAGATAGGAATGGAAACTGCGGCGATGATGATACCGGAAAAAATATCTTTGAGAAGGTATTCTTTCCGGTATCCCCGCAGCGTGGAAAACAGGGAAAGCTTCATATAGTCACATCCTTTTCTGAAAAATATTTTCTATTATATACCAAAGAGAGCCTGCGGGAAAGAAGCAAAGCAAAGGTTCCGGGTGAAAAATCGTGGACAAAGGATATCTGTCATATTATAATAAATGCGAAATTACAGCTGTGTGGGATGCGAAATCCCGTACTTTTGCTGTGTGAAAAAAGATCATCAATGAAAGGTTAAGATATAAATGAAAAAAGCGATCATAGCAATGAGCGGCGGTGTGGACAGCTCCGTGGCAGCTCTTTTGACAAAGGAATCCGGTGACGAGTGCATCGGTGCAACCATGAAACTTTACAACAACGAGGATATCGGTGTCCACAGGGAAAAGACCTGCTGTTCCCTGGACGATGTGGAGGATGCCAGAAGCGTGGCTTATCAGATGGATATGCCTTACTACGTATTTAACTTTACCGCAGATTTCCATACAGAAGTTATGGATCGTTTTGTGGAGGCTTACGAAAACGGCTGCACACCCAATCCATGTATCGACTGCAATCGTTATCTGAAATTTGACAAAATGTTCCACCGTATGCAGGAGATCGGCTACGATTATATTGTAACCGGACATTACGCAAGAGTGGAGTACGATGAGAACAGAGGCCGCTATCTTCTGAAAAAAGCAGTGGACGACACCAAGGATCAGTCCTATGTGCTCTATATGCTGACCCAGGAACAGCTGGCACATGTAAAACTTCCTCTTGGAGGCCTTCGGAAAGATCAGGTCCGTGTCATTGCCGAAGAGCATGGCTTTATCAATGCCAGAAAACATGACAGCCAGGATATCTGCTTTGTGCCGGATGGCGATTATGCGAAATTTATCGAGAAATATACAGGCAAAAAAACACCGGAAGGTGATTTTGTAGATAAAGAAGGAAACTATATCGGACGCCATAAAGGAATCATCCATTATACCATCGGTCAGCGCCGTGGCCTTGGTATTCCGGCAGCCAGCCGTCTTTATGTCTGCGAGATCTCCCCGAAGACCAATACAGTTGTTCTCGGTGACAACGCAGATCTTTTCAGCAGTGAGCTTGAGGCAGATAGTGTAAACCTGATCTCCGTGGATAATTTAAGTGAGCCGAAGAGAGTGACTGCCAAGATCCGTTACCGTCATAAAGAGCAGCCAGCCACTGCATGGCAGACACCGGACGGCATCCTTCATGTGAAGTTTGATGAACCGCAGAGAGCGATCACAAAAGGCCAGGCTGTGGTAATGTATGACGGAGACGAAGTTGTAGGCGGTGGCGTTATAAATAAAATCTATAGCCAGTCATAAATAAAGGTGAGAACCTAAATAGATAAACCCCATTGACATACTAGGAAAAGGGTGATATGATTGCATCATCAAAAAACGGAGCACACAAAACAAGGTGAGCAACGTGATGATCAGGAGGAAATCATGAAGGTTTTACAGAAGTCAACAAGGGTGTTTATCGAAGAAAAGCGAATGTGTTGTTGTCGCTGATAAGCAGATGATCATAAGATAAGAAATTACTATTTTACCGAATATAAAAATAAAAGAAAAGAGGACAAACACATGAGCAAAATTACAAGAGATCAGAGAAAATTCAAATTTGAGACATTACAGCTTCACGTAGGACAGGAACAGCCGGATCCGGTTACAGATGCAAGAGCAGTACCAATCTACCAGACATCTTCCTATGTATTCCGCAACTGCGATCATGCAGCAGCACGTTTCGGACTTGCAGATGCCGGTAACATTTACGGACGTCTTACAAACCCGACAGAGGACGTATTCGAGAAGAGGATCGCAGCACTTGAGGGTGGTTCGGCAGCACTTGCAGTAGCATCCGGTGCAGCAGCTATCACATACACGATCGAGAACCTTGCACAGCAGGGAGATCACATTGTAGCAGCCAAAAATATTTACGGCGGTACAACAAACCTTCTGGAGCATACGCTTCCGGCATACGGAATCACAACAACATTTGTTGATGTATTTAATCTCGAGGAAGTGGAGAATGCGATCCAGGAGAACACAAAAGCTGTTTATATTGAGACTCTTGGAAACCCAAATTCTGATGTTGTAGATATTGAGGCTCTTGCAAAAATCGCTCACAAACATAAAATTCCGCTTGTTGTAGATAATACATTTGCAACACCATACCTCGTAAGACCGATTGAGTACGGCGCAGATATCGTTGTTCATTCTGCAACAAAATTCATCGGCGGTCATGGAACCACAATCGGTGGAGTGATCGTAGAGGGCGGTAAGTTTGACTGGGAGGCATCCGGTAAATTCGCATCCCTTACAGAGCCAAACCCAAGCTACCATGGTGTAAGCTTCACAAAAGCTTGCGGACCAGCAGCATTTGTCACAAAGATCCGTGCAATCCTTCTCCGTGACACAGGAGCAACCATTTCTCCAGTAAGCTCCTTCATCTTCCTTCAGGGACTTGAGACACTGTCTCTCCGTGTAGAGCGTCATGTTGAGAATGCACTGAAAGTTGTACAGTACCTGAACAACCATCCGCAGGTAGAGAAAGTTCATCATCCGTCTGTATCCACAGATCCAAGCCAGCAGGAACTTTACAAGAAATACTTCCCGAACGGCGGTGGTTCCATCTTTACATTCGAGATCAAGGGAGACGCACAGAAGGCAAAAGATTTCATCGACAACCTTGAGCTGTTCTCACTTCTTGCAAACGTTGCAGATGTAAAATCTCTGGTTATCCATCCGGCTACTACAACACACAGCCAGTGCACAGAGGAAGAGCTTCTTGATCAGGGAATCAAACCAAACACAATCCGTCTTTCTATCGGAACTGAGAATATCGATGATATTATCCAGGATCTTGATGAGGCATTCAAAGCAGTTCAGTAAATAAGACAATTAAATAAGAAGAACACCTTCTAAATCAATAGCACAGAAAAATCTGCTCCGGGACGTATGAGAATATAGTTCCGGGGCAGATTTTTTATACGTTTATCTGGAAGATCCAGAAGCTGGAAGATCAGTGCTTGTGGTACTGAGGATGCACAGGGTATGTGCGATTTTTTTCAGGCGGCTTCTACAAGTTCTTCCAACGTTCCGAAAGTGTATCCCATCTCTTCCCATTTCGTCAGCAGTTCATCCAGGATGGAAGCGTTTGTAGAGGAAGTGCTGTGCAGCAGTACAATAGCGCCCGGATGGATCCGCCCCAGAAGTTTTTCAAAGGCTTCTTCTTTTGAGGGCTGTTTATCCTGATACCAGTCCACATAAGCCAGGCTCCAGAAAAACGTGTGATATCCCAGATCTTTTGCCATCTGGAGGTTTTCTGTACTGTAGATCCCCTGTGGCGGACGGTAAAATTTTGTCATTTCTTTTCCAGTTGCTTCTTTATAAAGAGCTTCCACATCTTCCAGCTGTTTCTGAAAAGCCTCTTTTGTGGAGATGCCGGACATATCCGGGTGGGTCATGGTGTGATTGCCAACGGTATGGCCTGCATCCACAATTTCCCGGATCAGTTCCGGTTTTTCCCGGATCAGAGTTCCCACAACAAAAAATGTGGCATGTACGTGATGTTTATGTAAGGCATCCAGAATGGCAGGTGTGTTTCCATTATCATAGCCTGCGTCGAAAGTGAGATATATTTTTTTCTCATCAGTATCATCTGCGTACCAGGCATTGTATTTTTTCAGTTCCTCTATGGAAGCATTTCCTGTAGGCCGTGTGCCCTTCTCCTGAAAACCAAGCCCCCAGTTTTCGCTCTGAGAGGACAAAGAGGCAGAAGAGGGCTGGCTTTTTTTCATAAAATTCTGGTCGGATCGTGATCCGGAAGAAAAATGGGAAGAGATCTTTCCCACAAGACTGCCAAAAGCAAAAGCCATGACAAAGCAAAAGATAAGACGGTAGATATGTTTTCGTTTCATGGTAACCTCGGAGAAAATGGAGTTATTAATATGCTTATGAACGTACAGAGGAAGATATGAATATAGATGATAATGAGACTATGTTCAGCAAAATATGATGGATGAGAACATAAATGTACATTTAGCGGAAAAGTTTTGTGATGGAATGATCTTTATAAAAATGGGATGGTCAACCAGAGAAAAATATGTAGTCATGCAGACTGTAAAAAAGTAGGATATTCAGGAGAGACAGGACAAAAATAGGCAAAAAATAAGAGTCATCAGCGATTCATTTCTTCTGCCGATGACTCTTTCAATTTTCATTATCCAATGGAATATACCTCTCATTTCTTAGATTTAAAACTTATACGGAATTAAAATTTACGTTCTCGGTGGTCCGTACCTCCTTGTTTTAATTATGATGGGAAATCTTTAAATCTTCTGGTGGACTGTACCTCTCTTTCTTAGATTATGGGAAGTAAGTTATGTTTTCGGTGGGTTCACGCTCCTTTTTGATTTGTTTTTTTGTTTTCCGTTTGTTTTATTTGATGGTTATACTATAACAGATAAAAACGATATTGTCAACACTAAATTTGAAAAATAATAAAAATAAATTAAAAGAGAAGAATAACTAAAATAAAATATCTGAAATATTCAGATAATATTGACGCCGGAGAATACGTATAGACCAAAACCTTTTCGGACAAGCTACCCTTATGAACATAAGAAGAGAACAAAAAAGCGCAGGAGATCATAAACAGTATTATTATTTTCAAGGAGGGAAAACTTATGCTACGTTATCTGCCTGTTCGAAAAGTTCACGCTAGACAGGTCCTGGATTCCAGGGGGAATCCTACGGTGGAAGCGGAAGTAACAGTAGGAGAAGGAATCATAGGGATCAACGGATTTACGGGAAGAGCCATGGTGCCGTCCGGAGCATCCACGGGGAAATTTGAGGCTGTGGAGCTGCGGGACGGAAACCGTGAGGAATATCTGGGCCAGAGTGTGAAAAAAGCGGTGGAGAACATCAATACCCGTCTGGCGGATGCCATCATCGGAGAAAATGCCCTGAACCAGGCATGGATCGATCATCTTCTGATCGAAACGGACGGAACGGAAAACAAAAGCAGTGCAGGAGCCAATGCCACACTGGCAGTATCTCTGGCAACGGCCCGTGCTGCAGCCGGTGCACTCCGGCTTCCTCTTTATCAGTACCTTGGAGGTTGTCATACCATGCAGCTTCCGGTGCCGATGATGAATATTTTAAATGGGGGAAAGCATGCGGACAACACCGTAGATCTTCAGGAATTTATGATCATGCCAACCGGGGCAGGGTGTCTGGAAAAAGGTATCCGTATGTGTGCGGAAGTTTACCAGCACTTAAAGCTCCTTCTCCGGGAAAAAGGACTTTCCACAGCAGTTGGTGATGAAGGAGGCTTTGCCCCGGATCTTCCGGATTCAGAGGAAGTGCTGACCCTGATCGTCCATGCAGTGGAAAAAGCAGGATACAAACCTGGTGAAGAGATCACCATTGCCATCGATGCAGCCTCCAGTGAACTTTATGATGAGGAAAAAGGCGTGTACTTTTTCCCGGGGGAGAGCCGCATGAAAGGGGAAAAGATCTACCGGGATGCCAGGGAGATGACAGAGTACTACGAGAAACTGGTGGGAAAATTTCCCATTGTTTCCATTGAGGATGGGCTCTGGGAGGATGACTGGGAAGGCTGGAAATACCTGACGGAACATCTGGGAAAAAAGGTCCAGCTTGTGGGAGATGATCTATTTGTCACCAATATCAAACGTCTGCGCTGCGGTATTCAGTTTGAAGTCGCCAATGCCATCCTCATCAAGGTAAATCAGATCGGAACCCTCACGGAAACCCTGGATGCAGTGGAGATGGCCCAGCATGCGGGATATCGCGCGGTGATCTCTCACAGATCCGGCGAGACCGAGGATTCCTTTATCGCAGATCTGGCGGTAGCTTGCGGAGCCGGACAGATCAAAACAGGTGCGCCCTGCCGTTCGGACCGGAATGCCAAGTATAATCAGCTTCTGCGGATCCATGAACAGCTTGGGACCCTTGGAAGATATGCCGATCCTTTTGCAAAAAGATCTCAGAAAAAGCCCTGCATAAAATAAACGGAAAATGGTTGAAATCCCGGTTTAGCTATGGTAAAATAACCTCTAGTTGATTAGGAGGTGTAACCGCGTGAACATTTTGAAGATTATTCTGACTGTAATTTATGCAATAGATTGTATCGCTCTGACTGTTGTCGTACTGATGCAGGAGGGCAAGCAGCAGGGTCTTGGCTCTATCGCCGGAGTAGCTGATACTTACTGGGGTAAGAATAAGGGCCGTTCCATGGAAGGTGGTCTCGTAAGAGGTACCATTATCATGGGAGTTATTTTCTTTGTACTGTCAATCGTACTGAACATTATCTGATCTGCCAGGAGCAGAACAGAAGTTGGGAACACTCTTGCTGCGTTAGCATGCAGAAGAACCTCGGATGGAGACTTCTTTTGTTAATCAGCAGGAGTGTTTTTGCGTTGATACAGGGTCACGGGTGAGACTTCCTCTGGAATGATAACAGGGTAAAAATGAAATAGAAACAGGAGAAAATGTGAAAAGATCGAAAAATTTTGAAAAAAGAAAAAAGTTTATAATGGAGCTTCTGGGAGATCCGCTGTATAAACCTATGCGGCTGCGAGAGATAGCATCTCTCCTCCAGCTGGATAAGAGTGAGAAAAAAGAGCTTTTTGATGTGCTGGACGAGCTTTGTGCCCAGGGAAAGGCGGAAGTGGATAATAAAGGAAGATACAGCAAGGTTTCCGGCAAGCGCCGAGACAGACGGAAGAAAAAAGATGCTCTGAAGGCAGAGAAGCAGGAGCGTGGCCGTAAGGGAAGAGAACGTAAGGAACATGAGAATGAGGAACGTCATTTTTCCGAGAAGGACGGAACTATCATGGAAGGAACGTTCATCGGCCATTACAAGGGTTTTGGATTCGTGGAAGTGGAAGACCAGGAACAGGATATTTTTATTCCGGAAAATGACACGGGAAGTGCCATGCATCAGGATAAGGTACAGATCCTTGTACGGAATGGCCATAAAGAGGGCAAGCGTCCGGAAGGCGTTGTTCTGAAGGTTCTGGAGAGGGGAATGCCTTCGATTGTTGGAACATACCAGAGCAGCCGTGATTACGGCTTTGTGATCAGTGATAACCCCAAATTTTCCAAAGATATCTTTATTACCAGGAAAAATTCCATGGGGGCAAAAGATGGCGATAAGGTAGTTGCGGAAATCGTGGACTATGGTTCCAGAAACCGGAAGCCGGAAGGAAAGATCACAGAAGTGCTGGGAAATTTACGTTCACCGGGAACAGATATCCTTGCTATTGTGAAGAGTTTTAACATTCCAAGTGTATTTCCGGATAAGGTACTCCGTCAGGCAGACCGTGTGCCGGATCATGTGCAGGAAGCAGATATGGACGGAAGACTGGATCTTCGGGATCTTGTCACAGTTACCATTGACGGCGAGGATGCAAAGGATCTGGATGATGCCATTTCCCTTACAAAAGAAGACGGGATCTATCATCTGGGGGTACACATTGCAGACGTCAGCAATTATGTCCAGGGTGGCAGTGCCCTTGATCGGGAAGCACTGAAGAGAGGAACTTCGGTTTATCTTGCGGATCGTGTGATTCCTATGCTTCCGGAACGGCTTTCCAATGGAATCTGTTCTCTGAACCAGGGACAGGATCGTCTTACTTTAAGCTGTCTGATGGATGTCAATGAAAAAGGTAAGGTAATTTCCCATAAGATCGCGGAAACAGTGATCCGCGTAGATCAGCGTATGTGCTACACCGATGTAAAAAATATTCTGGAAGATACTGACGATGTGGCGAAGAAACGTTATGAATCCCTGATTCCCATGTTCTTTCTGATGAAGGAACTTTCCGGGATCTTACGCAGCCGCCGTCATACAAGAGGTTCCATTGATTTTGACTTTCCGGAAAGCAAGATCATTCTCAATGCTGCAGGGAAAGCTATTGACGTACAGCCATATGAAGCCAATGTGGCAACCAGGATCATTGAGGATTTTATGCTTCTTGCCAATGAAACCGTGGCGCAGGAATACTGTACCGGAGATTATCCGTTTGTATACAGAACTCATGAGAACCCGGATCCGGAAAAGATCGAAAGTCTTCTGATGCTTCTTCATAATGAAGGTGTTAATATACAGAAATCCGGGCAGGAGATCACACCAGGTGAGATCCAGGAGATCCTGGAAAGCATCGAGGGAATGCCAAATGAGGCACAGATCAGCCGTCTGACACTGCGTACCATGAAACAGGCGAAATATACCACCGAATGCAGCGGACATTTTGGCCTTGCGGCAAAATATTACTGCCATTTTACTTCTCCGATCCGAAGATATCCGGATCTTCAGATCCACAGGATCATTCATGACCGCCTGAGAGGCAGACTGGTAAGAGAAGGACGTACCGAGCATTACAAGGAGATCCTGGATGAAGTGGCACGCCAGTCCAGTGTGTGTGAACGGCGTGCAGATGAGGCGGAAAGAGAATCTGACAAGCTGAAGAAAGCAGAGTATATGTCCTATCATCTGGGCGAGGAGTATGAGGGAATTATCTCCGGTGTTACAGGATGGGGCCTTTATGTGGAACTTCCAAATACTGTGGAAGGACTGATCCATATCAACACATTACGGGATGATTATTATGTATTTGACCAGGATGCATATGAACTGCGGGGAGACATGACAGGAAAGATTTTCCGCCTTGGGCAGAAAGTCCGTGTCCGCGTGGCAGATGCGGATAAAATGCTGAAAACCGTGGATTTTGTTCTGGCCGAAGAAGACTGAAGGAGCGCGAAATGGCAAAAAAAACAGGAATGAAACTGATCGCAAATAATAAAAAGGCTTTTCATGACTATTTTATCGAGGACACCTATGAGGCCGGGATCGCACTGGCGGGAACCGAGGTAAAATCTTTACGTTCCGGCAAATGCAGCATCAAGGAGGCTTTTGTCCGGGTGGAAAACGGGGAGGTTTATGTATATGGAATGCATATCACTCCTTATGAAAAAGGAAATATTTTTAACAAAGATCCCCTTCGTGTGCGGAAACTGCTTCTGCACCGTTACGAGATCAATAAGATCGAAGCCAAATTAAAGGAAAAAGGACTGACCCTGGTACCTCTGAAGGTTTATTTCAAGGACAGTCTGGTAAAAATAGAGATCGGCATGGCACGTGGTAAAAAGCTTTATGATAAGCGCCAGGATATTGCCAAGAAAGATCAGAGAAGAGAAGCAGAGAGAGACTTTAAAGTGAAAAATCTTTATTAACCGACCGGTTTCTGCTGGAAAAAAGTATGATAAAAAGTGGGGAATGAAAAATGGCAGAGGTACAGGAAAGACGTAAAAAAACGGTGGAAGCGTCCATGACAGAACAGGTTCATCTGATCATGCAGCAGCATCTGAACGGAGGCGGAAGGCTTTTTGGCGGAGCGCTGATGCAGTGGCTGGATGAGGTTGCCGGTGTGGTGGCCATGCGGCATGCGGAAACCTATCGTGTGGTAACTGCCGCGGTGGACAATCTTCAGTTCAAGCATGCGATCTATGAGGGTGAGATCGTAGTACTTAAGGGATATGTGACGGATGTTGGAAGAACCTCCATGGAAGTCGAGATCGATACGTATGTGGAGCAGCCGGATGGTATGCGCCGTACTGTAAACCGGGCATTCTTTGTAATGGTAGCTGTAGATGAAAATCAGAAGCCGATCCAGGTACCTGAACTGATCATTACCACAGAAGCAGAAAAAGCCCGGAATGAAGCTGCAAAAATGCGCCGCGACATGCGGAAAAAAAGAAGAGAAAACGGCTTCTGACCGCAGATGTTTTAATTTTTGACATAGTCTGAAAAATCTAAAGATTCTGTGAAATTCAAACCGGTCAGGTTGACAAGAAAGTGATACTCTGTAATAATAGAAAGAGGTAAGCTGACAGCAAATAGAACCATTTTATATGGAGGAGATATAATGAAAAAACGTTATTTGATTCTTGCAGGAATTCTTGCGGCAAGTATGCTTGCGGCCGGATGCGGTAAGAAGAGTTCTGTGGCACCTGAGCAGAAAGTGGAAGCAACGGTGACACCGACTGTGACAGAAGCAGCGAAGTCTGATGTGGTAGAAATGCAGACATCTACAGACGATACAGCAAATATCAAGAATGTGATGGGAACCAAGAGCGAGACAACCACAAGTATTGTGTTCACAAATAAAATAGATTCTACAATCTCTGCGATTTATGTCCGCCCTACGAGAGATGACGGAGATGACAGTGATGAGACATGGGGCAGTGATCTTGTAAATGGTAAGTTTACACTGGCTTCCAATGACAAGGCTGTTTATTATATGGAAAAGAGCCAGAAAGATGACGATGGTAATGCAGTTACAAGCTTTGATGTGCGTGTGACATTTTCGGACGAAGATCAGAATGATTGCTTTTTCCGTCAGCTGCCGCTTCTGACAATTTCACAGCTGAATCTGTGCATGGATGGTGAAGGCGAAGATGGAATCCCATATGCTACATATCTGACAAGTGGAAGCACCAAGGAGGTTTCTACGTTGAAAGATGTAAAGGCAAGACTTGGTATTGAAGATGACAGTGAAGAGAGCGATTCCAGCGACAGCACGGATTCTACAGACAGTACAGACAGCACGGATAGTACAGATTCCAGCAGTACAGATTCCACATCTTCTTCTACGGATAACAGTGGAGATAATTCAGACAGCAGTGATTCCGGTAACGGCAGTGATTCTTCATCTTCATCGGATTCAGGATCGGATTCATCTTCAGATACTCCGAATCCAACAGAAACTCCATCCAGTGATGATGATCCGGCTTCGGTAGCTGCTGGCTATATCGGTCGGTCCATGTCTGAACTTGAGAATGCATGCGGCAGCCCAAATGGCAGTGATTATGAGGACGAGCCGGAGTCCGGTAAGACAGGTTATTATTATTATGATACGTTTACGGTATCCACAACTTTTGATGATAATGGCAATGAAGTTGTATCCGGCGTATGGTAAAGGAGAATAAACATATGAAAAGAGTGTTACTGAAATTAAGCGGAGAAGCTCTTGCAGGAGAGCAGAAGAGAGGCTTTGATGAGGCAACCGTTACAGAAGTTGCCAAACAGATCAAGACTATCGTGGATGAGGGACTTCAGGTTGGTATCGTGATCGGAGGAGGAAACTTCTGGAGAGGACGTACCAGTGGGGCCATGGACAGAAGTAAGGCTGACCAGATAGGTATGCTTGCTACGATCATGAACTGTATCTATGTATCGGACATCTGCAGATATGTGGGACTTAAGACAGATGTGTTTACCCCGTTTGTATGTGGTGCATTTACCACTCTTTATTCCAAAGATGCTGTAGAAGAAAGCTTCGCAGAAGGGAAAGTTGTATTCTTTGCAGGTGGTACCGGTCATCCGTATTTTTCTACAGATACAGCTACAGTACTTCGTGCCGTTGAGATCGGTGCAGATGCCATTCTTCTTGCAAAGGCTGTTGATGGAATTTATGACAGCGATCCGAAGGTAAATCCGGATGCCAAGAAGTATGATGAGATTTCTATTGATGAAGTGGTTGCCAAGAAACTGGCAGCTATGGATCTTACCGCTTCCATCATGTGCATGGAGCAGAAGATGCCGATGCTGGTATTCGGTCTTGATGAAAAAGACAGCATCGTCAACACCGTACACGGTAAGTTCTCCGGAACAAAGGTAACTGTGTAATCGGAAGGGAATAATAAAAAATAACCATACAGGGAGATATGTGAAATGGATGAGAGAATTCAGGTATATGAAACAAAAATGGGAAAAACACTGAATGCTTTGGAGAGTGAGCTGACAACGATCAGAGCCGGTCGTGCAAACCCGCATATTCTTGACAAACTTACCGTAGATTATTATGGAGCACCGACTCCGATCCAGCAGGTTGCAAACATTTCTGTGCCGGAGGCACGTATGATCCAGATCCAGCCATGGGAATCCAGCATGATCAAAGCTATCGAGAAAGCAATTCTCTGCTCTGATCTGGGATTAAATCCGAACAACGATGGAAAAATGATCCGTCTTGTTTTCCCGGAGCTTACCGAGGAGCGTCGTAAAGAGCTGGTAAAAGACGTTAAGAAAAAAGGCGAAGGTGCCAAGGTTGCGGTAAGAAATATCCGTCGTGATGCCAACGATGCATTTAAAAAACTTGCAAAACAGGATGTTTCTGAGGACGAGATCAAAGAGCTTGAGGATCAGATCCAGAAACTTACAGATAAGTACATCAAGGAAGTTGACAAGGCGATTGAGAACAAGTCTAAAGAGATTCTGACTGTATAATTGTAAGAGATACGAGGATAAAGAGGGCTTCTTTGAAGAAGCTCTCTTTCTGTATGGAGGAGATTTATGAACGTACCAAATCATATTGCGATCATTCTGGATGGAAACGGACGGTGGGCAAAAGAACGTGGAATGCCCAGAACTTATGGACATGTAAAGGGATGTGCCAATCTTGAAAATATCTGTTACGATATTAAAGACCTGGGAGTGAAATACCTTACCGTTTACGCTTTTTCCACAGAAAACTGGAAACGTTCCAGGGAGGAAGTGGAGGCACTGATGAAACTGTTCCGCAGTTACCTTAAGAAATGTATCAAGATTTCCAAGAAAAATAATATGCGGATGAAAGTTATCGGAGATATTACTGCTTTTGCACCGGATATCCAGCAGAGTGTCCGGGAACTTGAGGAATATTCCAAAGATTTTGACGGAATTTATTTTCAGCTGGCATTAAATTACGGAAGCCGGGATGAGATCCGTCGTGGTATGCAGAAGATGGCACAGGATGTAAAAGACGGAAAAGTCGAGCCGGACAGCATTACAGAAGAGACTATTGAGAGCTATCTGGACACTGCCGGTGTACCGGATCCGGATCTGATGATCCGTACGAGCGGAGAGCAGCGCCTTTCCAATTTCCTGCTCTGGCAGCTGGCTTATTCGGAGTTTTATTTTACACCGGTTGCATGGCCGGATTTTAATAAAAAAGAGCTGATCAAGGCCATCGAGAAATATAATCAGAGGGACAGACGCTACGGCGGTGTCAAGGAGGAGTAGATCATGTTTAAGACAAGACTGATAAGCGGTATCATCCTTGTCATCATTGCCCTGGCAACTATTATTTCCGGCAGCTGGATCCTGTTTTTTACACTTCTGGCTGTTTCACTGATCGGAATGAGAGAGCTTTACAAGGTAATGAAGGTAAGTGATGAGCACGTTACCGTGTTGGAACTTGTGGGATATCTTGGAGCAGTGCTTTATTATATTGCCATGAGATTTGATTTTGGAAGTTATGGAACAATGGCGATCATCATCAGTATGATCCTGATCCTGTTTGTTTATGTATTCGGTTATCCGAAATACCGTGCGGAACAGGTGATGGCAGCATTTTTCGGAATGGTGTATGTTGCGGTGATGCTTTCCTTTATCTATCTTACCAGAAACCTTCCGGATGGAAAATTCCTGGTATGGCTGATATTTTTATGCTCCTGGGGTTGTGATACCTGTGCCTACTGTGTGGGAATGCTCATTGGCAAACATAAGATGGCTCCGGTTTTAAGCCCTAAGAAATCTATCGAGGGAGCAGTAGGCGGTGTTGTGGGAGCGGCGCTTCTTGGAGTGATCTATGCAGCGGCCACACAGGGAAAAATGGCAGAGTATGCCCTGATCTGTGCAGTTGGAGCGCTGATCTCCATGGTAGGTGATCTGGCAGCATCTGCCATCAAGAGAAATCAGAACATCAAGGACTATGGTAAGCTGATCCCGGGCCATGGAGGAATCCTGGACCGTTTTGACAGCGTGATCATCACAGCTCCTGTTATTTACTATCTTGCAAAAACCATTCTTGGAATTTAGGAGATATTGAAATGAAAAATATTGCAATCTTAGGTTCTACCGGCTCCATCGGAACCCAGACACTGGATGTGGCAAGAAAAAACGAAGACCTTCGTGTTGTTGCAGTCAGTGCGGGAAAAAGTGTGGAGAAACTGGAAGAGCAGATCCGGGAATTTCACCCGATTTTGGCAGCGGTCTGGGATGAAAAGGCAGCCCGGGACCTGAAAACACGTATTGCGGATACTGACACAAAGGTAGTCAGCGGAATGGAAGGGCTTCTGGAACTTGCGTCCATGCCGGAATCCGATATCCTGGTCACTGCGATCGTGGGAATGATCGGGATCCGTCCTACCATGGAGGGAATCCGTGCCGGAAAGGATATTGCCCTGGCCAATAAAGAGACTCTTGTCACGGCAGGTCATCTGATCATGCCAATGGCAAGAGAATATGGTGTATCCATCCTTCCGGTAGATAGTGAACACAGCGCCATTTTCCAGGCTATCCACGGAGAAGAAAACAAAGAGATCCATAAACTTCTGATCACGGCATCCGGCGGCCCGTTCCGCGGACGTACTACAGAAGAGCTTCGAAATGTCACGGTTGCAGATACTCTGAAACATCCAAACTGGGTAATGGGACGGAAGATCACCGTAGATTCCGCGACCCTGGTAAACAAGGGCCTGGAAGTTATGGAAGCCAGATGGCTGTTTGATATGGATCTGGATCATATCCAGGTGGTGGTGCAGCCGCAGAGTATCATTCATTCCATGGTGGAATTTAAAGACGGCGCGATCATGGCACAGCTTGGAACTCCGGATATGAGACTCCCGATCCAGTACGCTCTGTACTATCCACACAGACGTTATCTGGATGGAGACCGTCTTGATTTCACGAAACTCCGTGAGATCACATTTGAGGTTCCGGATATGGACACATTCCGCGGACTTCCTATGGCAATCCAGGCATCCCGGGAAGGGGGAAGTATGCCGACTGTCTTTAATGCGGCCAATGAGCTTGCAGTAAAGAAATTCCTGGAAGAAAAGATTGGCTTTCTGGATATTTATGAGATTATTGCACAGTCTATGGAAAGACATAAAAAAATCGCGCATCCGGATCTGGATGAGATCCTTTCTGTAGAGCAGGATACTTACCAGTGGATCGAAAGCAGGTGGTAAATTGAGATTTGTGATTGCTGTAATTATTTTCAGCGTTGTGATACTGATTCATGAACTGGGACATTTTCTCCTGGCAAAAAAGAACCACATTGAGGTGGTGGAATTTTCTCTTGGCATGGGTCCGAGGATCATAAGTACGGTAAAAGGTGGCACCCGCTATTCTGTGAAACTGCTTCCTCTTGGCGGTTCCTGTGCCATGGCAGGAGAAGATGCGGAAGATGACAGTCCGGGAACCTTTAATTCTGCTCCTGTGTGGGGCAGGATTGCGGTGGTTGCCGCTGGTCCGGTATTTAATTTTCTGCTGGCCTTTGTCCTGTCTGTGATCATTGTGGGCTGTATTGGCTATGATCCTGCAACTGTATTGCAGGTAACAGAAGGTTCCGCAGCAGAAAAGGCAGGCCTGAAAGAAGGCGATGTGATCACAGAGTACCAGGGATATCACATTGACTTGGGAAAAGATCTCTATGTGTATTCGTATCTCAATGAACTGAAAGAGGGAGAGACCATCCATCTGAAGGTAAAACGTGATGGAAAAGAACAGGAGATCTCTTATAAGCCGGATGTGAATGTACGGTATCTCCTTGGTTTCAACCGTTCTGATGTAAATTCCATGACAGTGGAATCTCTGATCAAGGGAATGCCACTGGAAGAAGCAGGTCTGGAAGCGGGCGATGTGATCACGAAGATCAACGGTGTGGAAGTCCCGGATGGAAATGCATATGAAAAATATATCGAGGAGCATCCACTGTCTGATGAACCTGTGACGATCACTTATGAACGAAATGGGCTGGAATATGAGGCGGAGATTACACCAAGAGAATACAGGACACCGGTTTCCGGTTTCGGATATAACACATACAGCGAAAAGACTTCCGGTTTCAATGTTCTGAAATACGGTGCGGTGGAAGTAAAATACATGATCCGCACTACGATCTTAAGTCTGAAAGAGCTTGTGACCGGTCATCTTGGAATGAAAGACTTAAGCGGCCCGGTTGGTGTTGTGGATGCCATCGGTGATACTTACGAACAGTCCAAGAGCGAAGGAACACTGATGATCTGGATGAACATGCTGAATATGGCAGTTCTACTTTCGGCCAACCTGGGAGTGATGAACCTGCTTCCTCTTCCGGCACTGGATGGGGGAAGGCTGGTATTTCTGGTGGTAGAAGCAGTTCGGAGAAAACCGGTAAATCGCCAGGTAGAAGGCATGATCCATTTTGCGGGACTGATGCTTCTGATGGCGTTGATGGTTGTGGTTATGTATAATGATATTTTGAAGATTTTCTGATATCTGACAAAATAAGGCAAATATTTAGTGCTGTATGATCTATGAGAAGATGATACAGCACTTTTTCTGTGCAGATATTTATTATATAATGAAGATATCAGAGCAAAAGAGAAGGAGATATGGGAATTTGAAAAAGAATATTTTAATACTGGCGGCTTTGATAGCAGTTGTTCTGGCGGTACCTTTTCTGATCATAAAAGCGGATGAGGCAATCCAGATAAAAAATGCAGAATTTAAGGAAAAACAGAATAATGTATGTTATGAAAAAGCGGGAGAATGCATGGATGCAGGTGAATATGATGAAGCGATAGAATTACTTGAAAAACTTCCGGGAAATTATGAGGATGCAGAATATATTATCCGGTATGCAAAGTTTTGCAAAGCTGTTCAGAACGAAGAAGGAATTGAGGAGCTGCATAAACTCATATGGAATTTTCCGAAAGAGGATAAGTACAGTGGTAAATATGCAGAAGAAATGAAAAGGGTTAAAGAAGATACAGAAGTACAGTATGAAAAATATATGGCACAGAAAGAAAAAGAAGAAGAGGAAAAAATGAGGAAGAAAGATGAGACATATAAAGGAATGAAAGAAAAATATATAAATATTACGCTTCTGGGAAGGGCGAAAGAGAAAAGAACAGAACATTACTGGCGGGATACACCGGGAAAAAGGACACAGGATATTCAGTACAGATATATGTGGTATAACAGCAACGGAACAAAAAAATTCATGGCAGTCTGCAGAAACGGACGGGTCAGCAGTGTAGTTGAGTTTGTTCCGTCCACAGCATCCAGAAAAAATAGTTACAGTGGAAATACCAGCAGGAATAATACCAGAAAAGATATGTATGATGTGCAGGACTACGATGATCCGGAAGATTTTTACTATGATCATGCAGATGAATTTGATGATATTCAGGATGCGGAAGATTACTGGGAGGAAGCACAGTAAGATATATGGCATTTTTTCGATTTTGTGCATATACTGGCAGAGAGTCAGTGTGTTTTCAGGCACAAAAAGGAGTCTCTGTTTATGAAAAATCATTCTTATCTTTCCATGCAGCAGGATACCCCGGATCAGGGACGGCTGCAGGTGACGGTGCAGGACGGAGCTAATAACCGCCCTGTGGAAAATGCCAGAGTGCGGATTTCTTATACGGGAGTACCGGATAATGTGATCGAGGAAGTCCGCACCGATTCTTCCGGAAAAACACCGATGCTGGATCTGGCAGCTCCTCCTCTGGAATACAGCATGAAGCCGGTGGAAGAGCAGCCTTATGCGGAATATACCGTTCAGATCAGTGCAGATGGTTTTGAACCAAAAGAAGTGGCAGGAACGGAAGTTCTTCCCCAGGTGATCGCACAGCAGCCGGCATCTCTTATGAGACAGAGAGGCGCAGGAGAGGATTATCAACGCATTGTGATCGGCCCTCACACCTTGTTTGGTGAGTATCCGCCCAAAAATCCTGAGGCTGAGATCAAGCCGGTAAATGAATCCGGAGAGATTGTTTTAAGCCGGGTGGTGATCCCGGAGTATATCGTAGTCCATGATGGACCAGTAGGAGATACTAATGCGCAGAACTATTATGTACGTTACAAAGATTATATCAAAAATGTGGCCAGCAGCGAGATCTACGCTACCTGGCCGGATGATACAATACGCGCAAATGTCCTGGCGATCATGTCGTTTACATTAAACCGGGTGTATACGGAATGGTACCGGAACAAAGGCTATGATTATACCATCACATCCTCTACCGCATACGACCACAAATGGATCAATGGCCGGAATATTTTTGAGAGTATTGACCGGATCGTAGACGAACTTTTTGAAAATTATCTTTCAAGGCCGGATGTGCGTCAGCCAATCCTGACCCAGTACTGTGACGGGCGTCAGGTGCAGTGCAGGGATAGGGGATGGATGACTCAGTGGGGAAGCAAGGCGCTGGGAGACCAGGGATATTCTGCGATTGAGATCCTGCGGAGTTTCTATGGAAACGATATGTATATCAATGTGGCGGAAGCAGTTTCCGGGATTCCCGCATCCTGGCCTGGATATGACCTGACTATTGGAGTCACCGGAGAAAAAGTACAGCAGATCCAGGAACAGCTCAATGCCATAGCAAAGGCCTATCCAGCCATTCCGACAGTAACTGTGGACGGTATTTATGGCCCGGCTACTGCGGCATCTGTGAAAAAATTTCAGAATGTATTTGGACTTCCCACGTCCGGAGTGGTGGATTATCCAACCTGGTATAAGATTCAGGAAATTTATGTGGCAGTGACCAGGATCGCGGAACTGCGTTAATTTGAAAAAAGTGTTTGACGTTTCTGAATAAACCAAGTATAATGGCTGTTTGTATCTTTAAATGCGTTGTAAAACAATTGCGTTTATGAACATATGATAAAGCGGAATGAGAATGTCCGTTTTACAAAAGGAGCGATGAGAATGACATTTTATCAGGAACTACAGTTAAGCTCAACCGGATCAAAACAGCTGATTCGAAATACCACAGACAAAAAAGAAAAACGAAGGCACATTCTGATCTATAATTTTAAAGTATATCTTGTCATGGCATTTTGTGTGGCGGTTGTGACATTGTACAGTAAGATAACCGGCAATGATAACAGTGTTGTAGGAGTAACCGTACTTCTGGCAGTGCTGGTTTTGAGACAGGCGGATTTCGGGATCCGGACCACACATGGCTTGCTGTCCATTGCCGGAATCTTTGGTATTTTGATCATAGGACCGCGACTGTCCAATATGGTTTCACCGGTGCCGGCATTTTTTGTAAACGCTGTAAGTATCCTTTTGCTGATGATCCTGGGATGCCACAATGTAATTATGTATAATCATTCCACATTTGTCCTCGGTTATCTGCTTCTGATGGGATATGACGTAACCGGAAAAGCGTATCTGCTTCGCGTGGAGGGCCTTCTTGTGGGAATGTTCCTTTGCATGGTGATCTTTTATAAGAATCAGAAAAATCGTCCGTATCGCAGAACATTTCTGGATCTGTTCCGGGAATTTGACCTGCATTCCGCAAGAGGCAGATGGTACCTGCGGCTGACACTGATCGTTTCCAGCGCCATGCTGATCATGTCACTTCTTGGACTTCCAAGAGCAATGTGGGCCGGAATTGCCTGCATGTCGGTGTGCCTGCCATTCACTGAGGACTGTAAAGTCAGAGCCGGAAAAAGAGGCATGTTCAACATTGTGGGATGCCTGCTGTTTGTGGTGCTTTATCTGGTGCTTCCAAAGTCCATGTACCCTTACATCGGAATGATCGGAGGAATCGGTGTGGGATATTCCGCAGGCTATGCGTGGCAGACGGCATTTAATACATTTGGAGCGCTGTCCATCGCATCAGGACTGTTTGGAATGCCGGCAGCTGTGCTGTTGCGTATCGGGGCCAATGTGTTCGGGGCAGCTTATACCATGATCCTGAATAAGCTTGGAGATAAATTCGCGCAGTATATGTGGGTACGGAAAAAAGCGGAAATCTGATGGCAGATCAGGAGAAACCGCATTGTAAATATATGCCAGATATGATAATATGAAGGAAATAGTCGCAGGGTGTTTTTGAAAACATCTTACAGGAAATAATGCATCGCAGGGTTATGATAACCGGGTGCATTATTTTTTTGAATGTAAATTGCAAAAATGAATGTGAATGTCTGCTTTAACAGGGATTACACTACATATTTTTAAGAGAGGGGTTCTAAAAAAATGAACACATTAACAGTTTTACTGCAACAGATCGGAATGTTCGTGATCTACATTATCACAGGCGTGATCCTGATCCGCACAAAAGTACTGACACGGGAAAATCTGGAGATCATTTCAAAAGTTGTGATCAAACTGTCACTGCCGGTGATGATCTTTATCAATACGGTAAACGGGGTGGATCGGCAGTCATTTTTTTCCTCATTGTCCATCCTCGGAATTGCGGCAGTGATGTATGTGTGTCTGCTGATCCTGGGCACCTTATCCGGAAAAGTATTTCATCTTCATGGAGAACATCTGCAATTATATCGTGCAATGACTGTATTCGGAAACGTGGGATTTATGGGAATTCCTATTGTTGTCAGCATATATCCGGAAAAAGGAATGCTGTATATGGCTGTTTTTACGATTATTGATCAGCTGATGTTGTGGACTCTGGGGGTAAAACTGACTTCCTCAGAAAAAGAAAGCGGAACTTTTAATCCGAAAAAACTGATCAATCCTGTAACGGTGGCCATTATTCTGGCAATGATCTGTGTACTGACAGGAATCAGGATCCCACTGGTTTTAAATACGGCACTTCAGAAGATGGGAGCGACAGCAACACCACTGGCAATGATCTATCTGGGAGGTGTTTTTGCCTGCATTGATGTGTTAAGCTTTGTTAAGAAGCCGGATTATTATGGGATCACATTGATAAAAATGATTGGATTTCCAGTGCTTTTTTATATCCTGCTGAGGCTTGTCCCTATTCCGGCAGATATCCGGATGACTATGGCGCTGACTTCTGCCATGCCTGTGATGTCGTCGGTGGTAATGATGGCAAATGCCTCCGGATCAGATGGAGATTATGCAATGGGAGGAATTGTGGTTACTACGTTATGTTCAGTCCTGACACTTCCTGTGGTATCCTGGATCTTTCAGGCGCTTGGGTAAAAGTATTGCTCTGAAAAAAAATTTGCCGTATAATGGGCAATAGCAAAACGGACCGGTGATACGGGCCGGATAGAGGAGAAATACTATGTACGAAGAGACAACAGAGAAACTGCTGGAATTTATCAGCAAAAGCCCCACAGCCTTTCAGGCGGCAGAAGAGACAAGAAAACGTTTTCTGGAGGAGGGCTTTACAGAACTGAAAGAGGAGGAAAGCTGGAACCTGGAAAAAGGCGGAAAATATTTTGTCATGAGAAATCATTCCGCCATCATTGGATTTTCCATTCCTGTCAATGACTGCAGAAGATATCATATCATTGCAAGCCACAGCGATTCTCCGTCTTTTAAAATAAAAGAAAATCCTGAGATGTCCGTAAACGGAGCTTACGTGAAACTGAATGTGGAGCGGTACGGAGGAATGATCCTATCTACCTGGTTTGACCGTCCCCTTTCTGTTGCAGGCCGGATGATCGTCCGCAAGAACGGAAAAATCCTGGAAAAACTTGTGAATATTGACAGAGATCTGGTCATGATCCCAAGCCTTGCCATCCATATGAACCGGGATATCAACGGAGGCTATCATTACAATGTTCAGAAAGATATGCTTCCACTGTACAGTGGCAGTGGTGAAAAAGGAAATTTCATGCGGATGATGGCAGAAGAGGCGGAGGTTCGGCCGGAGGATATTCTGGGACATGATCTGTTTCTTTATAACCGGATGCCCGGAACGATCTGGGGTTCCCGGAATGAGTTTGTTTCCAGTCCAAGGCTGGATGATCTGCAGTGTGCTTTCGCTTCGCTGGAAGGTTTTCTTCAGGCAGATAAAAAGAAAAATATTGCAGTCCACTGTGTACTGGATAACGAAGAGGTGGGGAGTACCACAAAACAGGGAGCAGCATCCACATTTCTTAAGGATGTGCTGTTCCGGATCAATCTGGCCCTTGGCGGAGATCAGGAAAGTTATCTGATGGCCCTTGCGGAGAGCTTTATGATCTCTGCGGATAATGCACATGCGCTTCATCCGAATTATACAGACAAGGCAGATCCTGTAAACCGTCCGGTGATGAATGGTGGAATCGTGATCAAATATAATGCGAACCAGAAATACTGTACGGATGGGATCTCCACAGCGATTTTCAAGGAGCTCTGCAGAGAAGCGGATGTGCCGTATCAGACATTTGTAAACCGCTCTGATATTGCCGGTGGATCTACTTTGGGAAATATTTCAAACACCCAGGCAGCCATGAATACGGTAGATATCGGCCTTCCTCAGCTGGCAATGCATTCCGCTTATGAGACGGCCGGAGTGAAAGATACGGAAAGCCTGATCCGCGCGGTAAAGGTATTTTACAGATGACATCGGAGGACAGGAAAATGAGCAGAAAAGCAGTATTTTTTGATGCGGACGGAACTGTCTGCGATATGAAAAAAGGTGTGCCGGACAGTGCCATTGAAGCCATCCGTGCGCTGGTAAATAATGGACACGAAGCATGGCTCTGTACAGGAAGAAGCCGCGCCTTTGTTTCCTGGTATCTGGAGCAGATTCCTTTTACCGGAATGATCAGTGCCTGCGGGTCCACCATTGAAAAAGACGGGAAGAGACTTTTTAACAAAGAGATGACACCAGAAATTGCAAAACTTTCCGTGGAGGTTTTAAGAAAATACGGCCTGATTCCGGTAATGGAAGGTGCGGATTTCATGTACTATGACAAAGAGGAATATACCGATGAAGTGAACTGGTATGCCAGCCTGATCACGGAATCTCTGGGTGATAAATGGAGACCGATCCGTGGAAATGAGGATTGCATGCGGATCAATAAGATCAGCGCAAAAATGACTGCAGGGTGTGATGCAGAGGCTGCATTGTCCATTTTGTCAGAATATTATGATATCATCCGTCATGAGGGCAGCAGTTCATTTGTGGGAAATACCATTGAACTTGTGCCAAAAGGATTTAATAAGGCGGTGGGAATCGCGGCAGTGATCCGCCTGTTTGATATTCCGTGGGAAGATACCATTGTTTTTGGAGACAGCAACAATGACCTTGCCATGTTTGAATACGCTGCAACAAAAGTTGCCATGGGAAATGCTTCCCCGAAGATCAAAGAACTGGCAGATTATGTTACGTCCGATATGTTCCATTATGGAATCCGGGATGGGCTGAGATATCTGAAACTGATCTGAAAATAAAAAATGCTGTGGAGATGTACATAAAACATTTTCCACAGCATTTTTGTATTATGATGGTGTTCAGATCAGACCCAGGCTTTTACAGAGAAACAGCCAGAATGTCAGGGTAAAAGCACTGAACAATGTAGTGAGAAGCACGACTCCCGAAGAAAAAGAGCCTTCATGTCCCATATTTTTCGCCATGACAAAACAGGTAACTGTGCTGGCAGATCCCAGCATAATGATAATGGAAACCAGCTTGTCCTTTGTAAAACCGCATCGGATGGCAAGGGGCAGAAAAAGAGCTTCATAACCGATCAGTTTCATAAAGGTACAGGCGACGGATGCTTTGAGCCTGGAAAAAGCTTTCCCAAAATGAAGAGATCCACCCATGGCCATGAGACCAAGAGGAGTAGCAGTTTTGGCAAGATTGCCTACGGTAGAGTCCAGGATCTTCGGAAAGGGAAGGCGAAGAAGAGACCAGAGTGTACCGGCAACAATACCGAGAATGATGGGATTGGTGACAATGCCTTTTAAAGTACGCTTCAGAACAGTTCCATCCAGCCTTCCCTGATCCGGTTTAAAGACAGAGAGAACTACAACGGCCATCACATTATAAAGAGGTACACTTGCAATGATCATCAGCGGTGCCATGCCTGCGTTTCCGTAAAGATTCTGGATAACAGCGATGCCAAGGATTGCGGCACTGCTGCGGTAGGATGCCTGGATAAACTCGCCCCGGATATCGGATGGATGGAGGAGGCGGGACAGGAGTACGGAAATTATGATACTGACTGAGGTGATCAGAAAACAGAAGATCACCATTTTGGAATCCCATGCTTCGTAAATATCGATCTTGGCGATATCCTGAAACAGAAGAACTGGCAGCGGGATGACGAATACGAATTTGTTCATACGGTTGACAAATGCCTCATCAAAAAGTCCGATTCTCCGGAAAAAATATCCAAGGAGCAGAGTAAGAAAGATAGGCACGGTAACGTTCAGACAGAAAATAAGATTGTCCATAAAAGAAAGCCTCCCTGAGGTAAAATATCTTCATTCATTATATCGAATCTGCGAAAATTGTCAAACAAGGTATACGGAACTGTAAAATTCTGGTATGATAAAAAGTGTTGCGAAAAAGCAGCACAGGGGTCGAGAAGGAGAAAGAAAAAATGAGATACGGAAAAATACGGATCGAAGATGGCTTTTTTGTATTTACCAGACATATGATGCTCAACAGTCTTCCTTGTAAAGATATCCTCTGGGCGTATATGCGCCGGGAAGGAGCAGATAAAACCAGCGAAAAACAGCTGATCATCAATTACCTGGTAATTATAACCAGGCGTCAGAAACGTTATAAATTTGATATGACAGAGCAGGAAGTACAGGACTGTCTCCGGCTTCTGAAAGTACTGAATCCGGATCTCGCGGTGGGTTTTCCAAAAGGAAGCAGGCTTCCGCTTCAAAACCTTCCAAATACAAGAGATCTTGGCGCTTTGATGACCGAAGATGGTTTGCATATTCTTCCCAGAAAACTTCTGCGCAGTGGTGAAATCTATCACGCATCCATAGCAGATACCAGAATCCTTTCAGAAGAGTATAACGTAAAAACAGTGATTGATTTCCGCTCTGCAGCGGAAGTAAAGAAAAAACCGGATGACATTATGGCGGGTGTAGAGTATTACCATATTCCAATCCGTGATGAGGAGAGTAACGGAAACAGTTTTTTTGAACGTGTGATGTCCTGTTACGGGGAAGGAGAACGATATATACAGGAACGGTATCGAAGTCTTATTACCGATGAATATTCCCTGAAACAGTATGCGCGCTTTCTGGATGTACTGCTTCACGTAAAAAATGGAGCCGTTGTTTTTCACAGTACTACGGGAGAAGACAGGACAGGAGTCGGGACGGCACTTTTGCTCTTCGCACTGGGAGTGCCAAAGGAAACAATACGAAGGGATTACATGCGGTCGAATCCATGTCTTGAGGAAGAACTGAAATACATGCGGAGGCTTTACCGTGCAGACAGGCCGGAAAACAGCCGGAAACTTGCAGATCTGAAAGCTTTTTATCAGGTGAAGGAATCTTACATCAATACGGTTTTTGATGTCATTGAAAAAGAAAACGGAGGAATCGAGAGATTTCTGCGGAGAAAACTTTATCTGACACCAAAAGCATCCGAAGAGCTTAAGAAAAAATATCTGATCTGAGGATAAAAACACTTCTTATTAATTTGAAGGAATTTTACGGAAAATTTTGATTGACAAAATTTTCGAAGTTGTTATAATGATAACAAAGCAAATGTTTATTAGATTAAAGCGTTAACTGACGAAGTCGGTTTTCTATACATAAAAGTGTTGAAAGCAGGTGTATTATGGAAAAGAGAATACTATCCATCCTTGTGGATAATACTTCCGGAGTCCTTAGCCGTGTGGCTGGTCTTTTCAGCCGCCGTGGATATAATATCGACAGCATTACCGCAGGTGTGACCGCGGATCAGAGATATTCCCGCATGACAGTTGTTTGTGAGGGAGATGATCAGATGCTCCAGCAGATCACCAAGCAGCTGGCGAAGCAGGAGGATGTGCAGGATGTCAAGATCCTTGAGCAGGATGACAGCGTTGCCCGTGAGCTGATGCTCGTCAAGGTCGCTGTGAAGCCGGAACAGAGACAGGGAGCACTTTCCATTGCGGATATCTTTCGTGCCAAGGTAGTGGATGTGAGTAAGGATTCTCTTATCATGGAGATGACAGGAAGCCAGAACAAGCTGAAGGCATTTGTGGAGCTGATGGCTGACTATGAGATCCTTGAGCTTGCAAGAACAGGAATCACAGGCCTGTCACGAGGCAGCGACGATGTCCGTTACCTGTAAATTTTTTACATATGTTTGCTAGGAGAGCAGCCACTCTCTTAACGATAAATAATTTTTATGAAGAAGATGTGATGAACATCAGAGGAGGAAAGCAAAATGGCTAATAAGATTTTTTATCAGGAAGATTGTAATTTAAGTTTACTGGATGGTAAAAAAATTGCAATTATTGGATACGGAAGCCAGGGACATGCACATGCTCTGAACTTAAAAGATTCCGGATGTGACGTCATTATTGGTCTGTACGAAGGCAGCAAATCTTGGAAAAGAGCCGAGGAGCAGGGCTTTAAGGTATATACAGCAGCAGAGGCTGCCAAACAGGCAGATATCATCATGATTCTTATCAATGATGAGTTACAGGCTAAACTTTACAAAGAGTCTATCGAGCCGAATCTTGAAGAAGGCAATATGCTTATGTTTGCTCATGGTTTCAATATTCATTTCGGATGCATCAAGCCACCGAAGAACGTTGATGTAACAATGATCGCTCCTAAAGCACCTGGCCATACAGTAAGAAGTGAGTATCAGGCTGGAAAAGGAACACCTTGTCTTATCGCAGTAGAGCAGGATTACACAGGAAAAGCTCAGGATCTTGCACTTGCATATGGTCTCGGTATCGGCGGAGCAAGAGCTGGTCTTCTTGAGACAACATTCCGTGTAGAGACAGAGACAGACCTCTTCGGTGAGCAGGCTGTACTTTGCGGTGGTGTTTGTGCACTTATGCAGGCTGGTTTCGAGACACTTGTTGAGGCTGGTTATGACCCAAGAAACGCATACTTTGAGTGTATCCATGAGATGAAACTGATCGTTGACCTGATCTATCAGTCTGGATTCGCTGGAATGAGATATTCTATCTCCAACACAGCTGAGTATGGCGATTACATCACAGGACCGAAGATCATCACAGAGGATACAAAGAAAGCGATGAAGAAGATTCTTTCCGATATCCAGGATGGTACATTCGCAAAAGAGTTCTTACTCGACATGTCCGATGCAGGTGCACAGGTTCACTTCAAAGCGATGAGAAAATTAGCTGCTGAGCATCAGTCCGAGAAAGTCGGCGAGGAGATCCGTAAACTCTACAGCTGGAACGGCGAAGATAAGCTTATCAACAACTAAGCAAAATTTATTGCAAAGCAATAAATTTTGCGCTACTCGAACGAAGCGAAGCGGAGTTTGAGTCAAAGAAATAAGCGCAGGAATAAAGTAGCAGGAAACTTTTTTGTTACCAGCTATTATGAAGAAAACCATCTGGTCAATGAGATCAGATGGTTTTTTAATAGTAGCATTTAGTTGAATTCTTCAGTTAACTTCCCTGCTTATTCCTCCCCAAAAAACGGCACAATCAAATCCAAATTCGCATCTTTCTGTCTGCATACAAACCCGATTTCACGTGGAGGAAAAGAAAATCCTACCGGTACTTCTACCAGTGTCCCTTCTTCCAGTTCTTTTTTTACAAAATCCCGGATCACGCAGGCAATTCCAAGACCAATTTCCGCAAACTGGATCAGAAGATCCATAGTTGTTACTTCCAGGATATGACTCAGCTCCACATGATGTTCTTTCAGCTGCGCGTTCACAGTCTGTCGGGTGATATTATCCTCATCCAGCATCATAAAAGTCGCCGCCTGGATCAGTGGTTCGTCGGGATAGAGTTTTTTCTGATTTTCCAGATATTGCCGCGTACAGACAAAAGTATCCCGGATTTTTAAGAGGGGATGAAAATAATATCCGCGAAGCTTCTGTGGCCGTCCGATGAGCCCCAGATCGATTTTTTCCTCATCCAGAAGATGTAGTGTCTGATAGGTGGACTGGCAGGAAATGGTGATGCGTACATGGGGAAAATGTGCAATATAATTTTCAAGGTGGGAGAGCAGCACATATCTGGTCAGAGTGGAACTGGCTCCCAGACGCAGCTTTGGGATATCGCGGGATCGATTATGACGGATGGAATTTTCGCCTTCATCCAGAAGGAAAAGAGCCTCTTTTACCTTCTCAAAAAGAAGTTCGCCGTCAGGGGTCAGAGTTACACCCCGGGAACTCCGTTTAAAAAGTAGGGTGTCCAGATTCTGTTCCAGTTTCTGGATTGCCTTACTGATGGCCGGCTGGCTGATATAAAGTTCTCTGGAGCTGTGGGAGATGCTGCCGGTACGGGCAACCGTATAAAAAATATGATAGAGAGACAGGTTATCCTGCATACGAAGCCTTCCTTTCCAAAAAGGGGTAGATAGTAATCACAATAGTAATCAACAATAATCATTTCCGGATAATAAAAAAGATTTCCGATTCATCGGAAATCCCTGGTTTTACAGCATTTTATAATGTTCAATCGGGGCAACAGGATTTGAACCTGCGACCTCACGGCCCCCAGCCGTGCGCGCTACCAAGCTACGCCATACCCCGTAACGAAGAAAATTATAACAGAAATTCAATGCAAATGCAACTGCTTTTTGCAGATGAAAGATAGTCTTTGGGAGTATCCTCAGACATTGGGGAAAATGGAGGATTTGTCGGGGATAGTTGTTTTTTGGAGAAAAATTAGATATAATATAACAATAGCGTGCTTAAATTAAGACATCGCGTATGAATAAGTTACAAAAACAGATCGGGAAAGCATAAATATTTATAATTTATTTCCTGCAAGAAGTGATGTAACCGGAAACAGGAGGAGAAAAGATGTCGGATAGAGTAATTGAACAGGCGGATCTTAGAACCATTGAACACAATCTTGGAGCGATCCACAATGATCTTCAGACACTGGATTCCAATGTAGGGGCAGTCAACAGCAACATAAAGGTTGTCTATGATGAGATTGGGAGTCTGGCAAAGGAATTTCATGATTTTGTCAGTGTTCAGCAAAGAGCAAACCGGCTTAATCAGGCAGAAACGAGACTTGTAAAGATCAGGCAGGAACTGGAGAAGAAATATGGACATTATGATATTGTACGTCGTACAACAACCGGAATCCTGCAGGCAGATGATATTGGAATTGTAAAGAAAGATACGATCAGTAATGCAACAGAGGAACTGATGATTTCCACTCCAGGTTACTGGCTTGCACCTTGTCTTGTTGCACTTGCAGCATGGATCAACGATCAGCCGGAACTTGCAGAGAAAGCCATTAAAGAAGGCATCAAACGCAACGATGAAAAGACATCACTGTTTTTTGCACTGATCTGTCGCCGTGCGGATCGAAAAGAAGCGTGTCTGAAATGGACGCAGAGATATCTTGCAAACCAGGATGAGGAAAACCTTGACCGAAAGACGATCATTGTTCTGGATGCGTTTGCCAGCGGTCTGTTTGGCGCAGATACAGAGGGCGTTATTTCCCGCCAGATGAATGAATGGCTGCAGCATCTGGAAGAGAAGCCGGGATTCACAGAAAAACAGACACAGCAGTGGTCAGAGGCGATCAACCTTAAGAGAAAACCGATAGATACTTCTTCTTATACCTACCTGAGAAAATACAGCAAAACATGGCCGGTACTGGAGGACATTCTGGAGGGTGCACATCTTCATGCGGAGATGCTTGAATATCTGATCGGGATTTTTGAACAGAAAGTCTCTACAGCAACTGTGAGAGAACAGCTGGATGATATTCTGGACAGTCTGGTAACGGATTTTGATGATGAAGAACTGCCTCTTCGAAAAGAAGAAAAATTTGAACAGTTTATCGTAGATTTCAGAGGCGATGAAAGTCGTGCCCGCCAGAATATGAATGTAGAGCAGACGGCTTTTGAGACACATAAGGATTTCACGCAGCTTTTGACAGACGCTGCCATGAAGCCGGAAACAGCCCACTCCAGTGTGTCAACACAGAAATTTGCATTTGCTTTGTCAAGAGATTGGGTGATGAATGCGTATAATGATGTTGTTGCCCAGAACCGTATGAAGATTCCAAATGAAATAGAAATAAATGTTGATACATTTAATGATACAACTGTCGATGGTCAGAATGAGAATGAGCTTCTTGAAAGATTCAGTACACTTGTCAGTTCAGAAAGAGATGCGGAACTTGCAACATGCGTAATGAGCAGTTTTGAGCAGTTCTGTCTGTATGGCGGAATTGCAGTCGGAGTGATCGGACTTGTGATGCTTCTGTTCGGAAATAAGTTTCTGGGCCTTATTGCTGTAATTGCAGGTGTAGGCATGGTCCTTAACCATTTTTCAAAGAAAAAAGATATAGAAAACAAGCGACAGAATATTGCAGAGCGTTATGAGAAAAAACGCAGCAGTGGTTCTGAGATCATTCGTGCTACACTGGCAGAAGTTGTTGATTTCCGTATTGAATTTGCGGATAAAGATAGCGAAAGCGAGCAGGTCATTGACTTTCTGGAACAGTTGTCTCCGGATCAGTATGTAAGAAAACTGGCAACTTCCAATCGAAGAGTCAAGATGTAAAGGAGAAGAGACATGGACGCAAAAATGAGAGCTGATTTTGTGAATTCCGTGGCCAGTGGACAGAAAGTTCCCTGCCCGGTCTGCAATACATTGAATGATCCAGATGGGAGTTTCTGTATTGCCTGTGGTCATTCTTTAAAGAAAGAAGAGAAAAAAGATGAAAATTCTGGTACGGTAATCTGCCCGGTTTGCCAGAATGCGAATAAAAAGGGATTTCGCTTTTGCACGGTCTGTGGAAATAAATTAGACGAGGCAGAAAGCACAAAGAGCAGTGACCCGGTTACACCACAGCCGGCAGCAGCTCCGGCACAGTCAAAGGCAGCAGGACAGCAGCCGGCAGCTCCGGCTCAGGACGTACAGAGAAATATGGGCAAAAATGCATTCCAGGTTGCTCCGGCATTTGAACCGGCAAAAAAAACGGCAGCTGCCCCAATCCGAAAAGATCCACCGATCCAGAGTAAGCCTGTCCGGAAAAAAATGGCATTTAACTTTGCGGAGCCGGAGGTGGAAGAATATAAGGAGCCGGTAAGTGTATTTGCACAGGGACTTCCTTCCTGGGATGTAGTTCCGCCGCAGATCATGGTCAGGAGGAAGAAGAAAAAATGACAGCAGTACCAAATACATACTCAGAATGGGTTACAGTATTAACCGATTTCAAAAATAAAAAAAATGATGAAGATGTCTTAAGAGCAATGAAGGCAGGGTCCATACAGTGGCAGTCAGGTGTGGCAGAAAGGTTTTCACGGAAACTGATCGAAGCAGTGAATTTTCGTATGAATGCTGCTTCGGATAAGTTTCAGAAGGATCTGTCCAGATCCCATGGACAGGAAGGCGCCATTGTTCAGGCAATATTATCCTTAAGAAAAGAAATGGCATTCCTTGCAAATGCAATCGATCTGCCTGCTTTACCGGATGATGAAAGAAAGCATTATCTGGCTTTGGTTATTGAACAGGCGGATAATATGCAGAAATCGCTGGAAGATTCTGCGAAAAATGACAGAAGCGGAAGAATGTCCAGCATTGTCAGAAATCACAGGGTGAATTCATTTTAGGAGAGAAGACAGATGAGTGATACAGCTAAAAGCAAGGAACTTTTGACACGGTATTCTATAGCAAGAATTCCTTTTATTGCAATTAATACCATAGAACCTGGCAGAACACTGGAGATGTTGAAAGAGATATCCGAGGATCTGCAGCTTCCGTTTCATGTACATACGCTGACAAAGGGAGTTTATGATCTGGCAACGGATAAGAATCTCAGTGATGACAAATCCGTTTATGGTGCGATTGATTATATGACGGAGCAGATGAAACGCAAGCAGTATGAAACGATCATTCTGACAGAAGTTCCGGACCTGAGCACAGAAAACAGCGATTCCAAACAGATACTGGCACTGGTAAATCTGGCTAATGAGTCTGGTGGAGTTGTCATTGTATTTACCAACGCGCCAGTCTGGAATCAGCTTCAGCGCCAGGGAATGACGATCAAGATCGATCTCCCAAATGAAGAAGAAATGTATTCCATAATCAAAGAATATATTGATGATTATCGAAATGAAATTCCTATTGAATGGGATAATACAGATATACGGGAGGCCGCTGCAACCTTAAATGGAGTTACACGAATTGAAGCGGAGAATGTGATCGCCGCACTGATCGCCAACAAACGTATTCGGAAATCAGATATGGATGAAGTACGTTTTGCGAAAGACCGTCTTTTTTCGGATATTTCCGGACTTGAGAAGATCGAAGTGGACGACAGTGTAAAGGATGTAGGTGGACTGGAAGGACTCCGGAAGTGGCTGGATGAAAAAAAAGAACTTCTCACACCGGAAAAGAAAGATGAGCTGCGTTCCAAAGGTCTGCAGCCACCGAGAGGGATTTTGCTTGTAGGAGTTCCGGGATGTGGAAAGTCTTTATCTGCGAAATCCATATCCGCAAACTGGAAACTGCCTCTTTACAGGCTAGATTTTGCCACAGTGCAGGGAAGTTATGTAGGACAGTCAGAACAGCAGCTGAAAGATGCACTGACAACAGCTGAAAATGTATCTCCCTGCATCTTATGGATCGATGAGATTGAAAAAGGATTATCCGGAGCTACCGGAGGCGCCGGAGACGGAGGAGTGTCCACCAGAATGGTTGGACAGTTTCTGTTCTGGATGCAGGAATGCAAAAAACAGGTGTTTGTTGTAGCAACAGCCAATGATGTGTCCATGCTGCCGTCAGAACTGCTCCGCCGCGGAAGATTTGATGAGCTGTTTTTTGTTGATCTTCCTACCGCAGATGAAAGAAGAGATATTTTGTCTTTATATATGAGAAAATATTTAAATCTGGAATTTTCCGGTGAATTTGCAGATAAAGTAGTTGAGATCAGTGATGGATTTACAGGAGCAGATCTGGAGTCTACAGTCAGAGATCTGGCGTACCGGTCTATCGCAAATGCAAACTTTATTTTAAGTGAGGAGAATATAGTAACTGCATTTAACAATGTAGTTCCACTTTCTCAGACAAGCCCGGAAAAAATCGAAGCGATCAGGGATTGGGGGAAGGAAAGAGCAGTACCGGCTTCCGGAAAGCCGATTGGTGGAGAGGAACTTATCCAGAAGAAAAGTGGACCAAAGACGCGAAAAGTTCTTGTATAAGGAGTGTGAATCATGCCAAGACCGATGTTAAGAACACCACAGAATCAGACACAGTCACAAACTGTAAATAATAATATCTTAAGTGCAACCAGAAATCAGGAGCATGAGCAGCAACAACAGCAAATGGATAAGATGAAACTAGATCAGCTGCTGAGAAAAAAAAGATCAAAAGAATATATGGAAGCATTGCATAAACTGGATGCGGGCGGACACGTTCATAATCAGAATAAAGTAAATGATATCATCCGCACGATACAGGAGGAGTTTCCGGAAGTTCAGCTTGGAGGCGTCCTGCTTGGATATGTTTCCATCTGTTATCTCGGAAAGCCTTATGAAGTGCATACACTGGATCTTACAGGTGGCATCATTGAACATTATAAAACAGGAGAAACACTTCCAGATGGCCTCGAAAAGGCACGTACCATTGCCATGCGTGGCGGATATGAGTTTATTGAAGTTTATAAAGACTGCTGCAGGGCGGTCAGTGCCAGCGGATATGTTTCTGTAATACCAGGCTGAAAAAAACAAAAATCCGGGATGCAGATGATAAGCATCCTGGATTTTATGAAGAAAATATAGTAGTATAAAGACCGGATAAATATATCGGAGAATTGCGATAGGTATCCGGAAAGGATATACAAATGAAAGATATTATAGCGAATATTACAGCGAATGTACTGACTGCACTGTATCAGCCCTTCTGGTTTTCTGTAGCCCTTTCAGTACTGACTTTGTTTTTTTATCTGTTTGCTTATCATAACGAGACTGGTGGAAGGGGATTAAAGGCGGCTTTTTCTGTCTGGTGGAAATATTTTCGTGAGGATCTGTTTTTTCGGAAACTGTTTTTTCTTACGTTTTATACGACTATGATACTGTTCCGTACTTTGCTGAACCGTGATATGTGGATGAATCCTCTTTCTGATGTTTTTGGAAACTGGTGGATCTGGAAGTATGCGGAAGATGGGAGCAGGCAGCTTACAACAGAGTGCATTGAGAATCTGATGCTGTTCATTCCGTTTACGGTTCTTTTTTTCTGGACTGTTCGTGATAAAGTTACGGAAAAAATGACATTTTGCGGTACTGTATGGAAGGGACTTAAGATCACATTTCTGTTTTCTCTGTCCATTGAATTTCTGCAGCTGTTCCTGCGTCTTGGAACTTTTCAGTTTTCAGATCTGTTTTACAATACTCTGGGTGGAGGCGTTGGAGGCCTGATTTACTGGTTTGGATCTTACATGTCAAAGAGAAAACACCATTGACAAATTTATCGTAACGTGTTAACCTAATACCAGTTTCAAAAAGAGAAATGCATAGATGAGGAATAGTACACATTGAGCGGAGCACAGAGAGCTGCTGGCCGGTGAGAAGCAGTGGAAGGGATTTGTGGAACTCGCCTCGGAGCATCTGCCCGAAATCCTATAAGAGAGTAGGCGCAGACGGTGTCCGCCGTTACCCGGAGAGGATATAAGGATGTTTTTACATTCCGTATCTGTCAAGTGTGTGATTTTTTATTCATGAAATAAGAGTGGTACCGCGTAGGACAGCAGTTGTCTTTCGTCTCTTGCAGAATCTGCAGAGCCGGAAGATTTTTTTATGTCTTAATACAAAATGAAATTACAGAAACCAAAAAAATTAATGGAAGAGAAAATGGAGGAAAACGAAAATGATGACACCATCTAAGTACAAACGTCAGTATTACATGCCGCCGGTGAAATGTATGAAATGGGCGGAGAAAGAGTATGTGGATAAGGCTCCGATCTGGTGCTCTGTAGACCTTCGTGACGGAAACCAGGCACTTGTGATTCCTATGAGCCTGGAGCAGAAAGTGGAATTTTTCAAGCTTCTTGTAAAAATCGGTTTTAAGGAGATTGAGGTGGGTTTTCCGGCAGCTTCAGAGACAGAGTATGAGTTTCTTCGTACCCTGATCGAACAGAACCTGATTCCTGAGGATGTTACCATTCAGGTACTGACTCAGGCAAGAGAGCACATCATCCGCAAAACTTTTGAGGCCGTAAAGGGTGCTCCGAAAGCGATCGTTCATGTATACAATTCCACATCTGTTTCTCAGAGAGAGCAGGTATTTAAGAAATCCAAAGAAGAGATCCTGAAGATTGCGGTAGATGGCGCAGCTCTTCTGAAAAAACTGGCAGATGAGACAGAGGGTAACTTCCAGTTTGAGTACAGCCCGGAGAGTTTTACAGGAACAGAGCCGGAATATGCACTGGAAGTCTGCAACGCAGTTCTTGATGTATGGCAGCCAACGGAAGATAACAAGGCAATCATCAACCTGCCTGTTACTGTTGAACATTCCATGCCGCATGTGTATGCAAGCCAGGTGGAATACATGTGTGACAATCTGAAATACCGTGAAAACGTAATCGTTTCCCTTCATCCTCACAATGACCGTGGATGCGGTGTTGCAGATTCCGAGATGGGCCTTCTGGCAGGCGCTGACCGAATTGAGGGTACTCTCTTTGGAAATGGCGAGCGTACCGGTAATGTGGATATTGTAACACTGGGTATGAATATGTATTCCCAGGGCGTGGATCCGAAGATCGATTTTTCTGATATGCCACATATCTGTGAGGTTTATGAGAAATGTACAGGAATGCAGATTTATGAGAGAAGCCCATACAGTGGAGCTCTTGTATTTGCAGCATTTTCCGGATCTCATCAGGATGCTATCGCAAAAGGTATGCACTGGAGAGAGAATGGAGATCTGGAGCATTGGACTGTTCCGTATCTGCCGATCGATCCGACAGATGTGGGAAGAAATTACGATGCGGATGTTATCCGTATCAACAGCCAGTCCGGAAAAGGCGGCGTAGGTTATATCCTGGAAACAAAATTCGGACTGAACCTTCCACCGAAAATGCGCGAAGCTATGGGTTATGCAGCGAAAGCAGTGTCCGATCACAAACACAAAGAGCTTCATCCGGACGAGATCTTCAGCCTGTTCAAATCTACCTTCGAAAATGTGGTTGAGCCATACAGCATTAACGAAGTTCATTTCCAGCAGAAAGACGGTGGCATTGTAACTCAGGTTACTTCTACATTCCGTGGAAAAACCATTGTTACAGAAGCTACCGGCAATGGCCGTCTTGATGCAGTAAGTAATGCATTGAAGAAAGCTTATGAGCTGAAATATACACTGGAAACTTATCAGGAGCATGCGCTGGAGCGCAGTTCCACATCCAAAGCGATTGCGTATGTGGGAATCCGCAAACCGGATGGTACTCTTGCATGGGGAGCTGGCGTTGATCCGGATATCATCCGTGCGTCTATCGATGCGCTGGTAACTGCGATCAATAACCGATAAGAACAGATATAAAAAAAGAAGCTGCCGCAAAAAGCCGCTTCTTTTTTTATTGTACAGATGATATAATGGTTCGGAATGTGAGAATAACAGGAAACATAAGAGGTACAATATGAAAAATGAGAAAAAAAGCAGAAGAACTTGTCATCTGTCATCTGATCTGAAGGATATAATAAAATACATCCTGATTTTTGGTACGATCCTGGTCTTTGGAGTATATCTTCTGGCAGATGCAGAGATCCTTGGCAATGTAAAACAGCAGGAAAGACCGGAAACATCAGTGATGATCGGATCCGGAGAAAAATTTGAAACAAGTTTCTTTTGCAAAACAAACCGGCTTTCCGGGGTAGAACTTTTTTTATCTACGGAAAGTGCGTCTGTCACAGGAAGCTTTCATGTAACACTTTATCAGGAAGAAAAAAAAATTCAGGACTGGGAAACAAATCGGCTGACAATATCTGCAGGCGATACTGCGTATTTTCAACTGGATCAGAGAATCCTAAACTGTAAAGGCCAGAAATTTCGGATCATCCTGGATGAAGCAACAGGGGATACAGGTGTGGCTGCCGGTGTGATAAATAAAAAAGACGGCACGCAGACACTTGCTTACCGTGCTATTTCCAGACCATTTTCAAAGGGACTTGTGCTCATGGCTATTTCAGCGGCGTCAGTGATTATGCTGCTGGTGTTTGCGTTTCTCAGAAGGAGAAAAGTAAAGACCGAAGTATTATTTGCAGTAATTTATCTTTTTATGAGTTTTACTACTCTGGCAGCAGTTCCTGCTTTTAATTCACCGGATGAATACAGCCATTTTCTGAGAAGTTATGAAGTTTCCAGAGATCATATGACTTCAGAGGGGAATGGGGGGAATGATCTGTTTTCATATGGGAGAACTTTTAACAGCGGCCTTATCCCTGATTTTTCCTCCAAAGACCATGTTTCACTCTGGGATATCGGAGGCAATATAAATCAGCGGATCGATACCGGAAAAACACAGTTCTACGGATTTGGAAATACAGCTCTGTATGCGCCTACATCTTATCTGCCACAGGCTATAGGGATTCGGATCGCAGATCTTTTCACAGATCGTCCGATTGTTCTTGCCTATGGAGGAAGAGTCGCCAATATGTTATGTTTTGGTCTGATTTTCTTTCTGGCGATCCGTTTTACACCTGTGGGTAAAAACTTTATTGCATTGCTGGGACTCGTGCCCATGAATATCCAGTCCGCAAATTCCATGTCTGCAGATGCGCTGGCACTGGCATTGACAGTAGCCATGATCGTGTTTGTACTGTACATGCGCTATAAAGAAAAACGGGTAATGAAAAAAGGACAGCTTGTGTTAATGTATGCAGTGACGGGATTTTTGTGTTTGTGTAAAGTTGTTTATATGCCATTTTGTCTCTTTTTATTTCTGATTCCGAAGGAGCGGTTCCGGAATAAAAAGAACTACTGGCTTCATGTGGCGTGTGCGGGGACAATGATCCTGCTCTTGAGCTTTGGCTGGCTTGCAATTGCGTCCGGATATCTCTGCGAGTCGCAGCCGGGAGTAGATACGGCTGCCCAGCTTATCGGAATCCTGAAAAATCCGGTTGCTTTTATACTTACCTTTGTACGTAGCCTGGATGCGTTTGGACTGGCTTATCTTACAGAAATGGTGGGAAGTACCCTTGGCTGGCTGAATATTCCAGTCTGCAGTCTTCTGGCAGTGGGTTATCTTGTTATGATGTTACTGCAGGTTTCACGAAATAACGATGTGGAAGGAATTCGTATGGATCCTTTTGCAAAAATAATGCTGGCAGGTATCAGTATTCTGGTTTTCGGCCTGATTTTTGTTACTCTTTATGGTCAGTGGACGGCCTATGGGTATGATAAGATTCTGGGGGTTCAGGGACGTTATTTCCTGCCGCTGCTTTTGCCGGTAGTGCTTGCATTGAAGCCAAAGAGATTTGCGGAAGGTACGAACGGAACTCCGTGGGGACTGTTTCTGGGAGCCTGGAGTATCGATCTGTGTGTATATGCTACACTTTTTGTACAGGCTCTCTGTCAGTATAAATAAGCAGGTTAACCTTGTTTTGATTATAAAGTGAACAGCAACAGCTATAGGAATCTGTCGATTATGATCGGACGGAAATCCTTGACTGTATGAAGCCGCAATATTATAATCAATTATAGCGTTTCTGGAAACACTATGATAAATAACCGGAAAGAAAAAACTGTTCTGACAGAAACAAGGACAGATAGAAATACATTTTTTACAGTACAAAAGTACAATTGTTACAAAAAAATGTATTTACTATCTGTCCTTGTTTGTTTTCAAAAAGTGGATAGTTATGTGTATAACTGCGGATTCGTATGTGGAATCAATGTGGAAGGGATGTGGATAACAAATAAATGCTGTTATTATGGACAGAAATAGCTGAAAAAGCTTGACATATCACACTTTATTAAATATAATTTTCTTATACATTACAGAAATGTTACAAACATGTAAACAAAGAAAGGGAAATATAACGCAGGGAATGAAATTATGAAAGTTGAGAAAGATTTACGGGATTCTGCAGAAATACAGGATGAACGTAAAAATGGAAAAACCGCAAGGAATTCCGTGCGCAGTTTTGCAGTACTGACAGTGTGTGCAGTTTTTGCAATGGTGATCTCTTTGGGAACAAGAGGATTTGCAGAAAACGGCAATGGCAGTAAAGTCTATGCTGCTTCGGATGGTGGAACGAGATCTTCGGATGAAGAGGTAGCTGTTCCTACAGGAATTGCGGGAGTCGTTTCCGGAGTTTCCGACACACCTGTGTCGGGGAGTACAGTAACCAGGATTGGAAGTTCCTGTGAGCAGGTGATCGTAGGTCAGAGAGTACAGACTGTAAAGAATACCACAGCAGATCTCAATGTAAGCTCCTCCATGGAAAATAAAGTGAATGAACTGGATGCAAGGTCGATTACACTTGCCGAGAATCCTACGCTGATGTCAGATGAGGATTATGATACGCTTCTGCGTATTGTTGAGGCAGAAGCTGGCAGTGAGGACATCAAAGGTCGTGTATTGGTGGCAAATGTGATCATGAACCGCATGAAAAGTGATGATTTTCCCAATACAGTGACAGAAGTTGTATGGGATAACAGCGATGGAGTACCACAGTTTTCACCTACCTATGATGGAAGAATCAATGAAGTTACGGTCTCGGATGAAACAAAGGAAGCTGTGAAACAGGCACTAAAAGGCACCGATTATTCAGAAGGGGCATTGTTTTTTATCCAGAAATCCGCGGCGGAAGCTCATAACATTAAATGGTTTGAAAAAGATCTCAGAAAGCTTTTCAAGTATGGAGTCCATGAATTTTATACATACAAATAAAAAGTGCTGATTCAGCACTGGACAGAACGCCGGTAGAGAAAAAGAGCCGGCGTTTTGTTTTTTTGGAGAAAAACAATTTCAGGTTTTTTTTAAAGTGGTGGCATTTTCCATAATTCCATGCTATAATGTGATAACGTTAGAAAGAAAACGAATATTTTACAATAGAAAGGCGGAACACCAATGCAGGTATTGTACAAAAGCACCAGAGGAAAAGAGCAGGCAGTTACAGCGTCAATGGCCATACTGAAAGGCCTTTCTGAGGACGGCGGACTGTTCGTGCCTGAGCGCATTCCACAGTTGGATGTACCAATGGACAAACTGGCTCAGATGACTTATCAGGAAACAGCATATGAGGTAATGAGCCGTTTTCTCACAGATTTTACAGAGGAAGAGCTTAAGAACTGTATCAGCAAGGCATATGACAGCAAATTTGATACAGAAAAGATCGCTCCTCTTCATGAAGCCTGTGGAGCTTATTTTCTGGAGCTGTTCCACGGCGCAACTATTGCGTTTAAGGATATGGCCCTTTCCATCCTTCCTCATCTGATGACAACAGCAGCGAAGAAGAACCATGTGAAAAATGAGATCGTAATTCTTACCGCAACATCCGGAGATACCGGTAAAGCTGCCATGGCAGGTTTTGCAGATGTACCGGGAACCAAAATTATCGTATTCTATCCGAAACATGGCGTCAGCCCGATTCAGGAGAAACAGATGGTAACCCAGAAGGGAGCCAATACTTATGTGGTAGGTATTACCGGAAACTTTGACGATGCCCAGACTGCAGTTAAGAAGATGTTTAATGATCATGAGATGGCAGCAGAGCTGGATCAGGCAGGCTTCCAGTTTTCATCCGCAAATTCTATCAATATCGGACGACTTGTTCCGCAGATTGTATATTATGTATACGCTTATGCAACACTGGTACGTGACGGTAAGATCAAAGACGGACAGGAGATCAATGTGGTAGTTCCTACCGGAAACTTTGGAAATATTCTTGCCGCATACTATGCAAAACAGATGGGACTTCCGATCCACAAACTGATCTGTGCATCCAATGAGAATCGTGTTCTCTATGATTTCTTCCGCACAGGAACCTACGACAGAAAGAGAGATTTCATTCTTACGACTTCTCCTTCCATGGATATCCTGATCTCCAGCAACCTGGAGCGTCTGATCTATCGCCTTACAGGAGAGAATGCTGAGAAATGTGCAGAGCTTATGAAATCTTTAAGTGAGGGCGGAGAGTATACCATTACAGAAGAGATGAAAGCACAGCTCGGCGATTTCTATGGTAATTTCTGCAGTGAGGAAGAGACTGCAAATACCATCAGCGAAATCTATAAAGACAGCAATTATGTAATTGATACACATACTGCAGTTGCCGCAGGCGTATATAAGAAATATGTAAGTGAGACAGATGATCATCTTCCAACTGTTATTGCTTCTACAGCCAGTCCATATAAATTTACAAGAAGTGTTATGGATGCGCTTGGGGAAGATCATAAAGATCTGGATGATTTTGGCCTGGTAGATGCATTATCCGCGCTTTCAAAAGTGCCGGTTCCGCGTGCTGTTGAGGAGATCCGTACTGCACCGGTTCTTCATGATAAAGTGGTAGATGCAGTGGATATGCCAGCAGCAGTAAAAGAGATTCTTAACATTAAATAATAAAAATCAGTAAGAATGTGTATTTTCTGTTGAAAAAGCACAAATACTGGTTTATAATAAAAACAACGAAAACCGAATCCTGGAATGTTCGATCCCCCTTTTCTTTTTGAACCTACATTGACATTTTGGGAATCCAAAATCGCAGGTTGGATGTCAGACCTCACGTCGTGGTAGGCAGAAGACACTGTTGAGGATACCCACCTAGCATCTGCTAGGCGTCAAAAATAAGGGAACGGCATCCCGGGATTAATCGGTTAAAGACATAGAGCCGGTTGATGGCTCTTTTTTCATATATGGGAGGAATTACAGCATGAGTGTTTCTGAGAGAAAATTTGGAACACTTCCTACAGGGGAAGAAGTAAAGATCTATCATCTTGAGAATAAAAAGGGCGCCTATGTCGAGGTACTTCAGTATGGCGCTATCCTGGTGAAAGTATGCGTGCCGGATAAGAATGGAGAACTTAAGGATGTGGTTCTGGGATATGACGATATGGAAAGTTATGAAGTGAATGGCTGCTTCTTTGGTGCGATCATTGGAAGAAGTGGAAACCGTATCGAAAATTCCAGATTTTTTATTGATGATAAAGAAGTGATTCTTACAGAGAATGAAAATCATAATAATCTGCACAGTGGTCCTGATGGCTTCGAGAAAAAACTCTGGGCGGTAAAAGAAATTTCCCAGGATAAGAACAGCGTGGATTTCTTCCGCATCAGTCCGGATGGTGAAAATGGTTTTCCGGGAGAATTTTCGATTGTTGTGAAATATGAATTCACCGAGGAAAATGAACTGAAGATCTTTTACAGAGGACGCTCCGATGCGGCAACGGTTGCCAATATGACCAACCATTCCTATTTTAATCTGAAAGGGGAGGGCAGTGGAGATGTACTTGACCAGGAAGTATGCATTCATGCGAAATATTTTACTCCTGTGAAAGACAGTCAGTCCATTCCTACCGGTGAATATGCGCCGGTAGCAGGAACGCCGATGGATTTTAATGTTGCGAAACCAATCGGCAGAGATATTGAGGCTGATTTTGAGCAGCTGAAGTTTACGGGTGGTTATGATCATAACTATGTAACTGACAATTATGCCAAGGGTAATGTCCGTTCCATTGCCAGTGCGTACTGTAAGGAATCCGGGATTGGAATGGAAGTTTCTTCTGACTGCCCGTGTGTACAGTTCTATGCAGGTAATTTTGTCAAGGATGAGAAGGGTAAGAACGACCATGTTTATCATGAACGGTATGGATTCTGCCTGGAAACACAGGTGGAGCCAAATGCGGTAAATGTGGACGATTTCCACTCTCCGATCCTGCGTCCCGGTGAAGAATACAGTTCAGAGACTGTTTACCGTTTCTGGGTGAAATAGGGAAGAAACAAAAAATAAAAGAGGTGTAATAAAGCAATGCAGATACGTGTGGCAGAAGAAAAAGATGCGGCAGCACTGGTAGAGATTTATTCCTACTATGTAGAAAAAACGGCGATCACATTTGAATATGAAACACCGTCCACAGAGGAATTTGTGGAAAGAATTCATAACATAAAAGAAAAATATCCATATATTGTGGCAGAAGAGAACGGAGAAATCCTGGGTTATGCCTATGGCTCTGCCTTTCATCCAAGAGCTGCTTATGGGTGGTGCGCTGAAATGTCCATCTATGTGAAACATGATCGAAGAGGCAGCGGTGCAGGCGGAAGACTCTACCGTGCCCTGGAAAGTCTTCTTGCGGAGATGGGAGTGCTGAACCTGAATGCGTGTATTGCGGTGGCACCGAAAGAAGATGAATATCTGACTAATGCCAGTGTGGACTTTCATAAACATTTTGGATATAAACGCGTGGGAGAGTTCCACAGATGCGGATATAAGTTTAACCGCTGGTATAATATGATATGGATGGAAAAGATGATTGGCGAACATAAAAGTGTACAGCCGGAAGTAAAAGCTTTTCCGAAAATCCAGGATAAGATTGGCTTTGAACGGTTTTCCTGGTAAAAAAACTTGAGGGGGTCAGCATGGACGAGGAAAAGAAAAATATAATCCAGCTCATGCTGGGGTTTGTGCGAAGGGCAAACGGAGATCATGTCAGTGCATATGCGGCCCAGGCAGCGTATTTTTTGATCATGTCTTTTATCCCGTTTATCCTTTTTCTCACAACACTGATCCGTTACACACCGTTAAGCTATAATGTAGTCCGGGACGCCATTGTCGGTTTTGTGCCCGGAAATCTGCAGACTTTTGTGCTGAGCATTGTAGTGGAAGTGTACAAAAGAAGCACAGCGATCGTCCCGTTGTCTGCGCTGATGGCGCTTTGGGCATCCGGAAAGGGAATGCAGGCTATTATTAACGGTCTGAATACCATTTATCATGTGAAGGAAACACGAAACTGGCTGATGAACCGGATCTATTCGGTTTTTTATATGCTGCTGTTTGTTCTGGCGATCATTGTTACCCTTCTGGTTCTGGTCCTTGGTAACCGGATCCAGATGGCTGTACAAAAAACGATTCCAATTCTGGGACGACTGATGGCCAGGATCATGGGAGCCAGGACATTGCTGGTGTTTGCGGTACTGTTTGTGGTATTTCTGGTGTTGTATAAAGTGCTGCCCAACCGGAAGGCAACCTTTAAAAGCCAGCTTCCCGGAGCGTTTATCATTGCTACGGCATGGCTGATCTTTTCCTATGGATTTTCTCTGTATTTTGAATTTTTTCCGAATTTCGGAAATATGTATGGAAGCCTGACTGCACTGATCATGGTAATGCTGTGGCTGTATGTGTGTATGAACCTGATTCTTTACGGGGCAGAGATTAATGCATACTTCGAAAATGAATTCCGAAAAGCCCAGAAATCCGTAAAAACTCTCCTTACCAAGAAAGAAAATGAAAAAAACAGCTCCAAAGAATCCTGACTTTGCGCTTGACAGAAAGCAGACCTTGTGGCATAGTATTAAAAGACAGAAAAGCTGTGAAGGTGTTTATAGAGGATCATTTTCTCACAGAGAAGGGAGGTCGCCGGCTGTAAGCTTCCCCGGGTTCAGATGATTCTTGAATTTCCCACCGGAGCTTCCTCTCTGAAGTAACAGTAGGAGATGACGTGCGCTGCGCGTTAAGCAGATAAGAGGTGCCCGTGATCTTTTCATGGGAAACTGGGTGGTACCGCGGATATTCCGTCCCTTTTATAAGGGACGGTTTTTTTATTGCCTGTATCTGAATTTTCGGGGCAGGCGGCGTATCATTTGATTATTTTAATTAAAGGAGAAATAGACCATGGATATGAAAGAAAGACTTCAGGAACTGGCTGAGAATGCCAGAAAACGGATCGAGGAATCCGAGGGCCTGGACAAGCTGAATGATGTGCGTGTTGCATATCTTGGAAAAAAAGGTGAGCTTACAGCAATCTTAAAAGGTATGAAAGATGTTGCTCCGGAAGAGCGTCCGAAAGTTGGTCAGCTTGTCAATGAGACAAGAGCCAAGATCGAGGAACTTCTGGAAGCTTCCAAGAAAGATTTCGAGGAGAAAGTCCGCGAGGAAAAAATGAAGGCCGAAGTGATCGATGTAACACTTCCTGCAAAGAAAGCAAAAATTGGTCATCGTCATCCGAACACCATCGCTCTGGAAGAAGTTGAGCGTATTTTCATCGGAATGGGATATGAGGTTGTAGAAGGTCCGGAAGTTGAGTATGCGGATTACAACTTTACAAAACTGAACATTCCGGAGAACCATCCGGCAAGAGACGAGCAGGATACTTTCTTTATCAACGATTCCATTCTGCTTCGTTCCCAGACATCACCGGTTCAGGCACGTGAGATGGAAAAGGGCAAACTCCCGATCCGTATGATCGCACCTGGTCGTGTATTCCGTTCTGATGAGGTAGATGCAACACATTCTCCTTCCTTCCATCAGATTGAAGGTCTCGTTATTGATAAGAACGTTACCTTTGCAGACCTTAAGGGAACGCTTCAGGAGTTTGCAAAAGAGCTGTTCGGACCGGAGACAAAAACCAAATTCCGTCCGCATCATTTCCCGTTCACAGAGCCAAGCGCTGAGGTTGATGTTTCATGCTTCAAATGTGGAGGAAAAGGCTGCCGTTTCTGCAAAGGCTCCGGCTGGATTGAAATCCTTGGCTGTGGTATGGTTCATCCGAATGTTCTCCGTATGTGCGGAATCGATCCGGATGAATATACAGGATTTGCTTTTGGTGTGGGTCTGGAGCGTATCGCGCTTCTGAAATATGAGATTGATGATATGCGTCTTCTCTATGAGAATGACAGCAGATTCCTGAAACAGTTCTAAAACAGCGAATGCGGATGATGAGTGTCCGCCTGACAGTAAATATAGAAAAAAAGAAGGGACAACCAAAATGAATACTTCATTATCTTGGATTAAAACATATGTGCCGGATCTGGATGTAACGGCACAGGAATATACAGATGCCATGACTTTAACAGGCACAAAGGTAGAAGGCTTTACAGAGCTGGATGCAGATCTTGACAAGATCGTGATCGGCCAGATCGACAAGATCGAGAAACATCCGGATGCAGATAAGCTGATCATCTGCCAGGTAAACATCGGAACGGAGAGCGTACAGATCGTAACAGGTGCTCCCAATGTAAAAGAGGGAGACAAAGTTCCGGTTGTTCTTGACGGTGGACGTGTTGCAGGCGGTCATGATGGAAAAATGACTCCTGGTGGAATCAAGATCAAAAAAGGTAAACTCCGTGGAGTTGAGTCCTGTGGTATGATGTGCTCTATTGAGGAGCTTGGAAGTACAAGAGAGATGTACCCGGAGGCACCGGAGTACGGCATCTATATTTTCCCGGAGGATGCAGTAGTTGGTGAGAGCGCGATTAAGGCACTTGGTCTTGACGATGTGGTATTTGAGTACGAGATCACTTCCAACCGTGTAGACTGCTACGGCGTTCTTGGAATCGCAAGAGAGGCAGCAGCAACTTTCCAGAAGAAATTCTGTCCGCCGGTTGTAGAGGTTAAGGGAAATGATGAGAATGCTTCCGATTATGTAAAAGTTACTGTAGAAGATCCGGAGCTTTGCCCGCGTTACTGTGCAAGAGTTGTAAAAAATGTCAAGATCGGTCCGTCCCCGAAGTGGATGCAGAGATGCCTGGCTTCCAATGGAATCCGCCCGATCAACAACCTGGTTGATATCACAAACTATGTAATGGAAGAGTTTGGCCAGCCAATGCATGCTTATGACCTGGATACCATCGCAAACAGAGAGATCATTGTGCGCCGCGCAGGAAAAGATGAGAAATTCGTTACACTGGATGGCCAGGAGCGCACCATGGATGAGAACGTTCTGATGATCTGTGACGGCGAAAAAGCGGTCGGCATCGCTGGTATCATGGGCGGCGAGAACTCCATGATCACAGACGATGTAAAAACCGTTCTTTTTGAGGCTGCATGCTTTGATGGAACCAGCATCCGTCTTTCTTCCAAGAGAATCGGCCTTCGTACAGATGCATCCGGTAAATTTGAGAAAGGCCTTGACCCGAACAACGCACAGGCTGCCATCGACCGTGCATGCCAGCTGATGGAAGAGCTTGGTGCCGGCGAGGTTGTAGGTGGTATGGTTGATGTCTGCAACGAGACAAGAGAGCCATCCAGAGTAAAATTTGAGCCTGAGAAGATCAACAAACTTCTTGGAACCAACCTTACAAAAGAAGAGATGCTCGGTTATCTTGGACGTGTAGAGCTGGCTTATGATGAGAAAACAGACGAGATCGTTGCACCGACATTCCGTCAGGATATCCACTGCAATGCAGATGTTGCAGAGGAGGTTGCAAGATTCTACGGCTATGATAAGATCCCGATGACACTTCCTACCGGAGAGGCTACCACAGGTAAGCTTCCATTCAAGCTTCGTATCCAGGAAGTCGCAAGAGATATTGCAGAGTACTGCGGATTCTCAGAGGGAATGTCCTATTCTTTCGAAAGCCCGAAGGTATTTGACAAGCTCTGCATTCCTGAGGACAGTGATCTTCGAAAAGTCATCACCATCAGTAATCCTCTTGGAGAGGACTACAGCATCATGCGTACAAGCACACTGAACGGTATGCTGGCATCCCTTTCCACAAACTATAACAGACGTAATAAAGATGTTCGTCTCTACGAACTTGGAAATATCTATCTTCCGAAGTCCCTTCCGGTCACAGAGCTTCCGGATGAGCGTACCATGTTTACACTTGGAATGTACGGAAAAGGCGATTTCTTTGATATGAAGGGTGTATGCGAGGAGTTCTTCGAGAAGATCGGAATGAAGAAAAAAGTTACCTACGATCCGAACAGCGAGAAGCCATTCCTTCATCCTGGAAGACAGGCAAACATGATCTACGAGGGTAAAGTTGTCGGATACTTAGGTGAGGTTCACCCATCTGTTGCAGACAATTACTCCATCGGAGAGAAAGCATATATCGCAGTGATCGATATCCTGGATATTCTGGAATTTGCAGGCTTCAACCACAAATATACAGGAATTGCCAAATATCCGGCTGTAACACGTGATTTAAGTCTTGTAGTTCCTCATGCAGTTCTTGCCGGCCAGATCGAGGAAATCTTTGATCAGAGAGGCGGAAATATCCTGGAAAGCTATCAGCTGTTTGATATCTACGAGGGAGCGCAGATCGAGAAGGGATTCAAATCCATGGCTTATTCTCTGGTATTCCGTGCCCATGACAAGACTCTTGGTGAGAATGAGATTTCCGCAGCAATGAAGAAGATCATGAATGGTCTCAACGGACTTGGAATCGAGCTGAGAAGCTGATGCTGATCTACATTGTAAGACATGGCCTGACAGAGTGGAATAAATTAAAAAAACTTCAGGGTATTGCCGATGTGCCCCTTGCAGAGGAAGGCATTCTCCTTGCTGAAAAAACGGGAGAAGCTCTCCGGGGGGTGAAATTTGACATCTGTTTTACAAGTCCGCTCTCAAGGGCAAGGCAGACAGCAGAATGTGTTCTGGGAAAACGTGATGTCCCGATCATACCGGATAAGCGGATTCAGGAGATTAACTTTGGCGTGCTGGAAGGCGACCAGGTAAGAGATGCTGCTGGCAATTATATTGATCCGCAGATTGAGACTTTTTTCCGTGATCCGGTAAATTTTAAACGGCCGGAAAACGGCGAGGATATTTTTGATGTGATTGCCAGGACAAAAGATTTCTGGGATGAAAAAACATCAGATCCGGCGCTTGCGGACAAAACGATTCTGGTTGCTTCCCATGGATGTGCAGTCCGGGCGCTTCTTCAGAATGTGGATCCGGATCCGAAAAATTTCTGGCGCGGTTGTGTCCCGCCAAACTGCTGTGTCAATCTTGTGGAAGTGAAGAATGGAAAAACAACGCTTCTGGAAGAAGATAAAGTTTATGCATAAAAAATAATGAAAAACGCAGAATAACTGTAATGGTTGTTCTGCGTTTTTTGGTAAAAATATACAGGTTACAATTGACTAATCGTAATAAATTGAGATAAAATATACAAAAGAAATAAATGATTCAGAAAAATAAAAGTTAAACTCTCCTAATTGTATAAAAATGCAGAATTGCGTTGAAATTATTTGGCCGAATCAAGGAAGTTAAACTGCGAAGCAGTTATTCGGTTATGAGCAAGCAGCGAATGCTTTGATCCACTTGACGGAGAGAGAATAAGTGCTGACAGTGATGTGACATATGGAATGGGGTGAGTATATGCAGTCATTAAATGAAACAAAAGCAGGGGAAAGCTACACGATCAAGTGGATGACCGGAATGCCGGAAACTATGGAACAGATCAGGCGGTATGATGTCAGTGAAGGAAAGACCGTGCAGATCATAAGCAGGATTCTCGGTGGAGTAATCGTAGGCGTTCAGGGACATCGGATTCTGATCAGTGATGATGCAGCCTGTCGTATAAAAGTATAAATAAGAAAAATGTTGAAAGGACAATTCTTTTTGCGGGAATTGTCCTTTTTGGTTGTTTTGGGAATGCGGTTATGATAGTATGATAAAAAAGAAAACTTTTTTTCAAAAATAAATACGGGGAGGCAGATTATGGGAAAAAAGTTTATGAATACAGTGCTGTTTCTGCTTGTTGCAGTGGCAGCAGCGACTCTGACCGCTTATGTGGGAAAGGGTTCCGGAAATGTACTGTTTTATAATTTTGCATTTCTGGGAATTATGGTGATCATTTATGCTGTCGGTCTTTTTGCCGGACTGTACAGAATGGATAACCTGACGACTGCGCTGAAACATGGAGCCAGTGAGATTACCGATGTATTCCAGCTTCCGGGAAGGGCGAAGAAGGAAGAAATCGGGCAGTTACGAGGAATCTTCGGTGACCGGTATCTGGATAAAAAAATGGATGATTTTGTGGACAGCATCAGCCGGACAGAAGAAGGAATCGCTGAGGTTGAGGACTTTGTAAATATTGATGATGTGGATGTTCATATTCACAAAAGGCTTCTGGAAATGGCACCTGATATTTTTACAAGTCTTGGTATCCTTGGAACATTCATTGGTCTTGTCTGGGGACTGAAAAATTTTCAGCCTACAGATTATGAGGTAATGACAAATTCTGTATCTGCTCTTGTAGATGGTATAAAAGTTGCCTTTCTTACTTCTATCTATGGTGTCGCACTTTCGGTTGTGTATACATTTGGTATGAAGAGTGGTTATTCGTCTATGTCTCAGGCAATGCAGGATTTTCTGGACCGTTTTCATGCTCTGGTATTGCCGACTGCGGAGAATGAATCCTGGAATCTTCTGGTTTCCAGCCAGAAGACTCAGACAGAAGCTATGAAACAGATGGCAGAACAGTTTTCTGTACAGATGGCGGACAGCTTCGAAAAAGTTATCACACCTACATTCCAGAAGATGAATGATTCTCTGGATGTACTTACCGCGTCTGTTACGAAGGGTCAGCAGGATGCGATCAGGGAAATCCTGGATTCATTTTTGAGTGAGATGCATGGATCGTTTCAGCTTCAGTTTGAGGATTTCAATGATGCGCTGGTTGAACTTAAGAAGGCTCAGAAAGATAATACAGAATACACGTCAGAGCTGTATAAGACGATGAGCAGCCAGTTAAGTGAGACTTTTTCAAAACAGGAACGTGCCATGCGTGACGCGATTGCGGAAATTGACGAGATGCAGAGTAAATATATGAAGACTGCAGATCGGATCATCCGTGATAACCAGATGATTCAGCAGCTCCAGAAAAGGGATTATGAGAAACTGGCAGAGCATATGCATGAGAATGAAAAAGCTTCTGCAGATTTATGGAAATCCTGTAATGAGTCCATGCGCCAGTATGTGGACAGTGCCGCAGAGGGAATGAAGACTGCCGCAGATTCCAATAAGATCAGTGCAGAACTTTTGCGGGAAGATAAAAAGCTGATCGAGAGCTTTGAGACGAAACTGAACGAGTTTACAGAGAGCCAGAAAATGGTAAACAGTACTCTGGATGAAGTTCGCAGGCTTCTTTCTGAGATCAAGACTGCAAAGAACAACCGGGATATTCATCTTGTTGCGGGACAGCCATGGGGATATGGTGGCAGTGCAGGCGTGCAGGAACTGAAAGATAAACTTACCAGTCTTGAAGATCTTCTGGATGGCCAGGGAGCGAGACAGGAGGCTCTTCTTGATGAGATCGAGAGAAGTATCCGTGAAATGACGAAAGTAGCCCAGAAAGGGCGTTTTGGCTTGTTTAAATAAGAAGAGAGGAATTGTTGATGCACAAAAAAAGAAGGCCGGAGGATCACGGGTTTAATATCTGGCGCTCTTATTCAGACATGATGGCGGGGGTTTTACTGCTTTTTGTACTGATCATGTGTGTGACTCTTTTTCAGGCACAGAAGAGTTATAATGACAGTCTGAAGGAACGGGATGAAAAAATTGCTCTTCAGGAAAAGTATACGGAGGAGCTTCTTGAAAAACAGAGTGCGCTGGATAAGCAGGCGGGGACGTTAAAGAGCCAGGATGAGCAGATCAAGTCCAAAGATGAACAGATCAAGTCTCAGGATAAGGAGCTGACTTCTCTGGCAGAGAAACTTGAGGAGCAGCAGAAAACACTTGAGGAGCAGCAAAAGAAGCTTACAGAACAGGAGAAAAAGCTGGATTCCCAGAAGAAAAAACTTGCAAAACAGCAGGATACTCTGGAAGAACAGCAGTCTGCGTTGGATGAAAAAACAGAACTCCTGAATACGCAGCAGGAAAAGATCGATAAAATTATTGGTGTGAAGGCTGAGGTCGTGGAGGCTTTACAGAAGGAATTTGCAAAAAAGAATCTGAATGTGGATATTGATTCTCAGACAGGTGCACTGACATTGAATGCCAGTGTTATGTTTGATTATGATCAGGCGGAACTGACAGATTCCGGTAAACGGACGTTGTCTATGGTGCTTCCTACATACTGTAAAGTGCTGCTGAATGATTCTTATAAAAAGTATCTGGGTGAGATTATTATTGATGGATATACGGATACTGACGGAGATTACAGTTATAATCTGGAACTGTCTCAGAAAAGGTCTCTGGCAGTAGCTCAATATCTTCTGGATATCAAAAGCGAGTTTTTGAAGGATGTACAGGTTCAGGAATTGCAGGATTGTCTGACGGTTAATGGGCATTCCATGTCGGATCCGGTTCTGGATGCGGATGGAAAAGTAGACAAAGATGCTTCCAGGCGCGTGGAGGTGAAGTTCCGTTTGAAGGATGAGGAGATGATCCAGGAGTTGAATAAGATTATGCAGGGGGATGCTTCTTCTAGTGTGGATAAGATAGCGGCGGAGTCGGGGAAGGATTCTGCGAAGGATTCGGGTACTGGGAAGGCGAGTGCTAAGAAAAAGTAAATTGGGATTGATGGAAGCTTCAGGCTGTTTGGGACATGGCCTGGAGCTTTTTTGCTTGGGGTTTGTCGGAGGAGTACTGGGACTTTGTGAGGTGGATGGAAAGGCGGACGCCAGGAGGGAGAGGATATCGGCTTGGGCAGGGACTCCGTCGGGGGATACAGCTATGGCTCCGTGAGGTGGATGGAAAGGCGGACGCCAGAGGAAGAGGATATCGGCCCGGGCAAGGACTCCGTCGGGGGATACAACTAAGATTCCGTGAGATGGCTAAAAGCATTGCGGCAGG
>NZ_WQQB01000069.1:291894-292500 GCF_018785565.1 Blautia sp. MCC283
CTGGCTCAAACAGCTGACCCTGCCGCAATAACGCCCTCTCTCGCAACCTAAGTTGTATCACCCCTCCTCCGCAACAGCCCGAACCGATATCCTCTCCCTCTGGCTGACACTTCCAGCCGGTAGGAAAAAAGATAAAACCCGAGAGGGGACGGAAGCGGACGCGGGGCGTCCTGTCCTGGGATTGTGAAAGGGCAGCTGTATCGGCGTAGCGTCTCAGCGCAGATACCGAAGAGACCAGAAGAAGGATTGGAATAACGATTCATTATAAATATTGAAGAGTTTGGAAACCAGCTCAGTATACCATTCCACTATAAGTGCCGAAGAACCCAGGAACCCAGATCGGCACAGCGTCCCACTCTGGATACCGCAGCATACAGACAAAAGTCAACCGTGTTACACATCAAAGATGTAACACTCCTTTCCGTGCCCAACGGGGTGGGAGCGCGAGGGAGGGCGTTCGGGCTTCGGAACTTTGAGATCGCCTTCCCTCGCACTTACCGCATTGAAAATGCGACCGCCGTAGCGCCACCAGCGAATGGAAGAAGAAAAATTGCATCTTTAAGATAAACTTCCAAAAAATCCAAAAAAATTTGAATTTTATGGTTG
>NZ_WQQB01000069.1:292510-292786 GCF_018785565.1 Blautia sp. MCC283
TGGGAGCGCGAGGGAGGGCGTTCGGGCTTCGGAACTTTGAGATCGCCTTCCCTCGCACTTATCTCATTGGAAATGTGACCGGCGTAGTGCACCCGACGTAGCGCACCCAGCAAGGGGAAATTTCTATTAATAAAGGCCACAAGGATAATAGGAAAAATTGCCCTATAAAAATAAACTTCCAGGAAAATCAAAAAAATTGAATTTTATGGTTGACAACCATAACTCCCAGTGTTATTATAACTGAGCTGTCGCAAATAATTGTTTTAGAAAAATAAA
>NZ_WQQB01000069.1:292796-293017 GCF_018785565.1 Blautia sp. MCC283
GCATAACTCCCAGTGGTATTATAACTGAGCTGTCGCAAATAATTGTTTTAGAAAAACAAACAATTAAAAAGAATTTCAGAAAAATGAAATTCGCAGTTGACAAAAGACAGAAGATATGATAAAGTATCCAAGTCGTCAACGAAACGACAACAAAATCTTAACTCAAAAATGTTTGAAAAAACTTGAAAAAAGTACTTGACAAACAAAAAGAGATGAGATAA
>NZ_WQQB01000070.1:0-313 GCF_018785565.1 Blautia sp. MCC283
AAGGCATCCGCCCTGTGCCCTTATTGCTTGACCTTTCGCTTCATCACCCTAGCGTAGGTGATGCGGTCTCTTGATTCTCGCGTTACTACCAGTAAGTGCACGATCGGATTTGAAAAGCTGTTGGAAGCTCGCTTCCATAAGGCTTTTTAAATTTGATCGTATATGCGACGCAGTCGCGGCTGAATGGATCGAAGATCCATGAAGCTCAGCACTTACGTCCGTAACGTATATGATGATTACTCTGTTCATAACAGATAAATCGATGTCTTCCTATCTTTGCGTTTGCATTAATTTCTTAATACTTTGCGTTTAA
>NZ_WQQB01000071.1:0-684 GCF_018785565.1 Blautia sp. MCC283
ATTGGAAAGATATTTTCATAAAGAGATTGCAAGGGTGCAGGCACAATGGTATGGACAGCAGTCTGTGAAGGGAATAAAACATCCAGTCACATCAAAACATATTCGCAGATTATATCAGAAAAAGCAGAACTCGGTAACGGATTATCTACACAAGATCACAAGATACTTTGCAAAATACTGCCGTGAACAGGGAATTACCTGTGTTGTGGCAGGGGATATCCGGAATATCCGGAAAGGAAAAGACCTGGGACACAGAACAAACCAGAAGTTCCACAATCTGCCGTATAACAGGCTCTATAGCATGATGGAATATAAGCTTAAGATGTACGGGATCCGTTTTGTAAGACAGGAAGAAAGCTATACCAGCCAGTGCAGTCCGCTGTCACCAGAGGTGGAAAAAAGATATGCACAGCCATGCAACCGAAAACAAAGGGGACTGTACAGGGACAGAAACCGGAAGTATAACGCAGATGCTGTAGGTGCATATAACATCCTGAGAAAATATCTCTCCGTATCCGGAGAGAAAAAGGAACTGTCCGTAACCGGACTAAAAACGCCAGAAATAATAAAAGTAGCTGTATAGCTCTAAAGAGCAAACAGTAGTGGTGTCATGGACGCACCCTGAAAAGGCGGTATCCCGCCTTAATTCAGATGCTCTGGTAACTCAGTTGCCGAGTAGTTCAC
>NZ_WQQB01000013.1:0-77679 GCF_018785565.1 Blautia sp. MCC283
CCCGGTCACGCCGCTGCTTCTGATGCTTCAGGGAAAGTGGAAAACACAGATTCTCTATGAGCTGTGCATCCATGATACGGCCCGTTTCGGCACCTTAAAAAAGGAACTTCCGGGCATCACCAATACCATGCTGACCAACTCCCTGCGGGAACTGGAACGGGACGGTTTCATCAACCGGGTACAGTTCAATGAAATCCCGCCTCATGTAGAGTATTCGTTCACCGAGCGGGGCCGTGACCTGATGCCGATTTTTTATCAGATCATGCTTTGGGGGTTCAAACACGAAAAAGACAATGGTCGAAGTTTTCCATTGCTTTTAGGGATATATACCCTAATTGATGGCTGTGGTTTGTATGATTTTCTTTTCAATCTTTCTACCAAGTCATCTATGTTTTGTTCCAGATTCCTCTCGTATTCTCTCTTCGTAATCTCATCCATACCAACTGCCTTACTTCCGTCTAATTCTTTGTGACATTGCAGAAGCATTTCTTTATTGATTAGATGATACAACGATGTGAACTCTGGTCTCGGCGAACTTGCCGATATTTCTGCTATTCTTTCCAATTTTGTTTCCATCAATACCTCCGTCCCTGAGTACGGTTGATGTGTCCTCAGAAAGACCATTATTATGTAGCTTCCTTCCCTCCATTGGCATTACCCAACTTCTTCAGTACTATGAAGCTATCCGACTGCCTGCTGTTCTTTTGGCATTCTCCCTTTTGCAGTTGTTTGCCATACTTGCAATGACAAGAAACAACAGGCTCTCCCCAGTTGACTGAATAGTCACAATGTAAAACATAAAGTGCTCTTTGACCCCGCAGAAGCAAACCATTTCTTACCATGACGATTTGGTTTGTGTTGCTTTCCGCTGGAATTAAAACGTCAGCCTTCTAGATATCAAAATTTCGAGGCTCAATCACACTCTCTATTTTCTCGCTGTCTACGCTTAGCAACTACCATTACTGGCAGTCACCCAGGACTCGCTACTGGCGGTTGGTTAGACCTTACCAGACAGGCATTCCACCTGCTAGACTACTCGCCCTTGTCTGGGCGCACAATTCCGATTTGTTAAATTCATATCCGCATTATAGCATAAAAATAACGACACTGTATATCACTTTCGTAACATACAATGCCGTTACTTTTATTTTCTTCGATACACCAAACAAAACATATTCCTGTATACGATAATATCATATACAGAGTTCGACTTGTTCAGCTTTAGTGGGGAAAATGTAAAGTGAACTCCGCCTTTTGGCATAGGAATTGTTTTGTTAAATTAAATAATGAAAAAGAAAATAGTCATTTTGATAGAACATATTAACTATAAATAATCAGAATTTGAATAGTGAACTTTTTACACTGAAATATGTACGATTCTAATAATGACATGAACTTATGGGAACGTATTGCGGATACTTTGTGAACTTTATCCTGATACAATGATTATGCTGATGAAAGAAGGCATCCCTTGGAATATCAATCTCCATATCTCCGTAACTGGTATGTAACGTTTTCTGGGAATGTCCATTCCTGGAATTATCGGTTTCTTTATTTCGATAATCATATTTGGAATATCCCAGTTCTTCATCCAGTTCCTGATCAATGGCGCCTTCCAAAATGATAGACATCATATCCCGCATAATGGAATTAACATCTGTTCCATGAGATGGAATTTTCTATAAGGACACAGGAATCTGGCAGTTCTTAGTGTTACCAAATCCTTCTGTCGTACAGGCTTCATAAAAGGAATCAATATGCGACACTATTGCAATCGAGGTAATATTGACATAGAATTCCATGTATTATAGAATGGTATCTGTAAAAAGAAGGCATGAAGAAAGCAGCTTTAAACGGGCTGCTTTTTTTGTGTCTTCTTTTGTCTTTCCTGAGTACCGGAGGAAAAGGAGTTTTCTGGATGGAGCAGAGAAGACAAAAAATAAATAAGAACAGGAGGAAGTATATGGAGGATACCAAAAAAACAGTTTTGGCGGGAAACGGGGAAAAAGATGTTCCGCGTGCAGTCTACGATGGTGTTTTGACAATCGATGTAGACGCGCAGGTTGAAAGCATGGAGGAACAGGAAGAAGCCAGATGGCATCAGCTTTTGAATGCACATCGTACCAGAAAGATCCTGACGGGCCAGCTCGGGGGCATTGAAAAACTGGAGAGTGGATGGATGGTTGCTGTTACATACTTTAATGGCTTTCGGATCATTATCCCAATGAATGAAATGATGATCAACCTTCAGGGAGACGGGCGTGAAAACGCGGATACCTTAAACCGTCAGGTCCGTATTGCTAACAACATGCTCGGCTGTGATATTGATTTCATCATCAAAGATCTGGATAACAAGAGCCGGAGCGTTGTAGCATCCAGAAAAGATGCAATGCTTAAAAAGAGACAGACTTTTTACCTTGGGGAAGATACAGAAAAACCAATGCTCTATGAAGGCAGGATCGTAGAAGCAAGGGTGATCGCGGTAGCTCCCAAAGCAGTCCGCCTGGAAGTCTTTGGTGTAGAAGTATCTGTCCGGGCCAGGGACATGGCCTGGGAGTGGATGGTAGATGCCGGAGAAAAATTCCAGGTAGGTGATCTGGTGCTGGTCATGGTCAATAAGGTGGAAGCAAGCTCTGTTGACCAGATCATTATAGAAGTGGATGCAAAGAGTCCGACAGCCAATATCAATAAAGATAACCTCCGGAAATGCCATAAACAGGGAAAATATACAGGGATCATTACGGAAGTCTATAAGGGAACCTATTTTATCCGCCTTGATATCGGAGTCAATGCCGTGGCACATTCCTGCAATATGTCCGCACTTCCGGGAAAGAAAGATAAGATTGGATTTGTGGTGACCCGCATCAACGACAACTATGAAGTGGCAGAAGGCATTATCACAAGGCTTATCAAAAGAGCTTCCTGAAAATGTTTTTATGATTTTCAAAGAATTCTGTTGACACAGAAAAAGGAATTTCTTTAACATCGGAGATAAAGATGGAAAGGAGTGACGTCAGATGGCAAAAAAGAAGAAAAAACAGATGCGGGAAACCTTGTACTGTCCATATTGCAAAAGACCCGGGGTACTTAGGCCTGCAGCTTATGTCTATGGGGATAACAACCTGGATCCGGAGAAATACCTGTATGTATGCAGCGGCTATCCTTCCTGTGATTCATACATTGGGGCACACAAAAAAAGTATGCGTCCCATGGGAACCATGGCTGACAGCAATCTGCGTAATAAGCGGATCGAAGCACACAGAGCTTTGGATGCAATCTGGAAAAATGGTTATATGACCAAACACAGCACATATATCTGGCTTCAGAACCGTTTGAATCTCCGGGAAAAGGACACACATATCGGGAAATTTTCTTATTACCTGTGTGAACAGACCATCCGGGAATGTACAGACTATATAAAAAGCCGAGAGGAGAAAAAGAAATCCCCGGATAAAATAAGCGTGGCATGACGGAAAGGATGGATGCCCTTGAGACTACAGGCGACAGAAGATGATGTATATCATCTGATGGACCTTAAAGAACAGTATTTTATTATGACAGCAATATGCAGTGTGGCAGAGGGAATCAGCGCATACTTTTTCATATACCAGAAAAGATGCTGGGATCTTGTATATTTGTGTACTGCACTGGCACTTGCGATAATCCTGCTTCTTCGTCAGGCCATAAAAATCAGCCGGAGGATCATGGAGGCAGAAAACTGTTATATGGCACTTGAAGAGGACAGCCTGGCAGTCTGCCAGCCGGAAAAAAACGGAAAATATGAGTCCTGCAGGATCTTTTACGATGAGATGGATAAGATCGTAGAAGGAACCAGACGGGGAATTCCGGAATTTTATATCGTGATCCGAAAAGAAGGGAAAGAACAGAAAAGCTTTTTCCTTTTGGATGAAGAAGAACAGGAACGGGATGTTTTCTGTGTACGATCATTTGGCTTTGACAATCAGGGATTCATGGAGTTTTATCGGAAACTCAGGTGGATCGTACCGGGAAGAACAAGGATTATCGGGACCAAAACACAGGAAGTATGGAAACTGCGGCGGCCGAATATCGGAATCTGTACGGCAGCAGGCATGCTTTTGGGGTATGTACTTCCAAAACTCCTGGAAATGATGTATGGGTAACAAGTTATATGAAAGAAAACAGATCAGAAGCAGAGATTAGAAAGAGTGAAAATGACAAGGAGGAAATGTCATGAGATGGTATACAGCAATCGGAATGAAAAAAGATGATGCAGATGGAAGGTTTTGTGTCTGGGTAGATGGGGAAGAAAAAGTACTTACAGAAATGGAAACTATTTTGTGGGCTGCGCTCACCTGGTCTTTCTGTGAAGAGGATAAGGTCCACTCCCAGATGCATCGTCTTCTTGTATTTAGCCTTGGAGAAAAACAGGCACAGGAATGGGCGGACAAAGAGGATTTTCAGTTTTGTCTGAACCGTCTGGTAAAGCGGGGCCTGGTTGTGCTGACAGAAGGATGTACCAGAGAGGAAGCTGTATACAGCATTATCAGCCGGTCAGTCATGGCTCCCATGGCCTTTTCACGGACAGAACGCATGAAGCATTTTATGGAAGCCCTTTCCATGGGAAAAGGACTGAAGTTTTCACTGAGGGCTTTTAAAAAGCCGCTGCTTACAGAAGAGGAATACCAGCTACTTTCCTATCTTCAAAGAGAAGGGGATGTTTCCTGCCACCTGAAATGTTTAAAAGAAGAGGCAAAAAGCAGGGAACCCAATTTAACAGATTCCCTCCAGGAACAGATACAACGGGAATTTATAAGCCGTGTAGCGCAGCTTTACTATAAGAAACAGCTTGTGATCGACAACATAAGAAGGGAGGACTGCCTTGAAGCAAACGGAACATCCGTATTGGCACAGGCTGTATAGATGCTTGGAAGATTTTGGAACACGTTATCAGAATATACCGGATTTTTTTAAGGACAGGATCCAGCGATATGGTATCCTGTCTCTTTTTATCCTGCTTTTCGGATCATTTATGGGAACATGGATGAAAGACAAAACTTTTATTTTCTGGTCTTTCCTGCTTGGGATTATCGGGTTTATAAGAACATATCTTATTTTCCGCACCGCGGATAAAAAGACCTATGAAATCGTGGAAGGGCTGGTAACCGGGATAGACGGGAAAAATCCCTTTGCAAGATTACGGAAAATCCGGGTGAGTGATCCGGCCGGACGGCAGAGTGAACTTTTGCTGGATAAAAATGTAAAAGTTTTGGAGGGAAAACGCTATCGGTTTTATTTTGGCATAAATGAAAAGAAGCTGGTAGGAATCCGCCGGGTGGATGCAGCACTCAATAACGGGACTTTTTGGGGAAACGAAGAAATATAAGAGGAAGAGATCCATTGACAGTTTTGCTGATCTCTATTGTAGTTCTTCTCATGCCGCTTTTTGCTTATGTGGCGGTGGGAGCAACATGGCTCTCTACCATACTTCCATCTGCCGGAATTGGTATGCAGAACAATTTCCTTTATCAGTTTGCAAATTTCAATTATCTGAATATCGGTGGAATGAGTTTCCGGACACCGCATGGATTTCGGCAGGAATTGAATTATTTGTGTTTACATTCTTGGCGATTCATTCCTATTGCAGACATCAGGTAGCATAAAAGAAGTTCAAAATAGAATGAATTGATTATCTGCCGCACGACGGCAAAAGAAAAAGCAGACAATTTAGAACGGCGACTTTGATTTTCAGAGCCGCCGTTTCTTTGTGGCAACACAAACCTATGATGGATTTTCCAGAAATATTGTAGCTAATAGCATTGTTTATGCGTTGAAAATATCTGAAAAATTGATGATAGTAGAAATATAATATTAAAATAAAAAATAATATAAAAAATTGTTTTACTATAGAGAAATATATAGTATAATACAACCATAAGAAGTGATAAAAAAATAACAAGTTGACCTAGCCAAACATAATAAGTTTTACTGTTGTGTTTGGCTTTTTTTATTTGATAGCCAGAGTGGGAAGTGAGGTGTCTACAATGATAATCTGTGTTATCTTTGATTTGGGAATGGCAGTGATTATGTTTTTATTTGGAATCAGTTTTGTAAAATCAAATGGAAAGGCCGCTGCATTTTTGTCTGGCTATAATATGAAATCTACGGAAGAACGAAAACAGTATGATGAAAAAGAAATGTGCAGAGTATATGGAAATCGGATGATGTGGATGGCACTGCCATTTGTAGCCGGTGCAGCCATAGATTTATTATACAGTGGAATCGGATGTTTTGCAGCGTGTGTAATATGGACCGTTCAATTTGTTTTATTGATGAAAGAACGTATGAAACGAGAAAAAATAGAAAAGAACATTTAGGCAAAAATTATATTCGAAAGAAGATATACAAGCTATCCAGGAACAGGATAATTCTCGGGAACAAGAGGAACTTTAATTACTTAAAGGAGATGACGTGAATATGAGATGTCCATATTGTGAAGGAAAAATGCGAAAGGGTCAGTTGCATGCGGTTGGTCCAGGGGCAGGACTGGAGTGGAAAGAAGGCTCTGAGAGTTTGCGGTTAAATACGGATCCAGAGTTGGCAGCAAGGATATCTGGAGACCGCATAGCTGCCTATAATTGTGATTTTTGCAGAAAGATTATTGTCTCTTACGAATATTGAGATTTTCAATTCTTTGAAAAATATGCTTTAAGTAGAGATGGGAACCAATTGAATTCGAATACGATTAATTGCGAGGAATCAGGCGATGAAGATAAAACGTGGAGATATTTACTATATAGAGTTGTATCTGGAACCTGGAAAAATTTCTGACCACAATAAAAGAAGCAATGGAACATTGTCATTTACCGGAGTGGAACTAATGGATGCTATTGTGTCAGCTGGGATGCCAGATATATATTTGAACAAGGCGAACAAAAGAAATCGTAAAGAGGAGATATATTTCAAAATTAAACTGTTTGAAACATATGTTGCTTTATTGCCAAACGGAGAACTTTTATTCGATCCTGCAAGAAAAGTCTATTTGGATAGTACAGAAATTGGTGCAATTAATTATTGGATTGGAATGATACTTATCACTGTACTGGGAAAGAAAAAATATGGTTATGAGTATATGGTTCACTTATCGATGGTATTAAAACTCAGTTCACAGCCGCCCATAGAAAAATATCAATTTCTTTCAGCTAATGGTAAAACTACATACAAATCACCGGATCTAATAGCAATAAACAATTCGAACCGTTATTATGGTGTTTTCGAATCAAAAGGTTATAGCGCTTATGATTCAAATGCTATGGAACGTGGTTATATTCAAGCAAAATCAATAGATAAGATAAATGGAAAACCTCCAAAAAATTCTTTAGTTGTAATGACCGTAACAGGAAAGAGAATAGAGATAACGGAAAAAGACCCAGAGGGTGGAATGGAACAGATTGAAGTCAATTTAAGTTTCCTGCAAATATATCATTATTTGCCGATTGTTGAGTTGATTGTGGAATTAGGCCCAGAGGAACAGGAATACTGGACATTTGGTTCTCTCGTATATGAGGAAGAAAAGTATTCTATTGGAATTCCTACGGTTTTGTATAAGGAACTTCTGCCAATAGCAGAAGGTAAGGAAGAAAATTTACTGGATGAGTTTCTTGAAAAAATTTCTTCTAAGGAAACATATTTATTAGATATCGTTCCGGATGAGGCAAGGCAGCATATTCTTCATGTAAAATAGAAATATGGAACCTTAAATCTTTATCAACAAATTAATGTAGATGTGGGAGGAAAGGGATATGAAAAAAGAATATAAGGTACTTATTTGTATTCTGGCTTTGATATTCAGCATAGGTGCGACTTGCATAGGTTTTGGATTGATTGGGAGCTCTTCTATGAAATTTGGAATGAAATATGTGTGTGATTTCGTTTTTCTGATGCAAACAATAGCTACATGCTGGGTTGTTATAGAATTGCTCAAAAAGTAAGCTTATTAGAGGGCTTTGAGTAAGTACCAATATCTGACATATGAGAGGAAGGCACTGTTATGGATGGTATAAGCAGCAGGAAATTAACATGGGGAATTTGCATCGCTGGCATTGCGATTGCGATAATAAGCTTCTTTTTCTTACCGGAGATTATTCCCGTTCACTTTGCTGGGAATGGAGTCGCAGATGACTTTGGTAATAAGATAGAAATTTTTTTAATGCCGATACTCCTTCTGGCTGTTACAATCTTGAGTGGTATAAAAAGTGTAAAGTATGTTCTGATGCATTCGAAAACTTGGCTAACAGTTGGTCAATATAACCTGATGATTGATTGTGTTTTAGGAATTATTTTGATTGCAGAAATTTTTATGATTTATGCTTCGTTTGTTTAAAGGCTGATCTATAAATAAAGAAGCAAATATATGGCAGTTTCTGGTTCATTGGGCAGGCTGTTTTATATCAAAGTGTGAAGAGGAGCTGGTTTATGATGAAAAAAGTAATTCCAATTATTTTATTTACGGTATCAGCAATATTGCTTTCTGCATGTGGCAGAAAAGAAGAACTGTACGAGATTCCTGACCTGTCACAGTACAAGACAGATTATGTAGGAGATTCTTCGAATGTTATAAATATTGTAAGTGGGCAAGAGTATCCGGAAGGATATTCTTATGATAGCATACAGATACAGTCTGAAACGAAGCCTTATGGATTAACAGTATTTCTAAAAGTTGAGCCGTCTGCAGTTAAGATTGAAGATGAATTGCAAGCTAATGCGGATATGACATTTGATTTGATTGGTAATTTGGAAACGCTTGATTATAAAATAGCGGATAGTAAGGAAATCATTGCATCGTATGAACGGTAGATCATTCAGTGGTTAATATTTTGTCTGCTATTATATAGTAAGAAAAATAGGAAAGCGAAACATATATTTGGAGGACAGCAATGAGAAAATGTGAAAAGTGTGGAACAGTCATGAGAGCGGATTTAAGACTTAAAGTTAATAGCGGTGGCTATGGGATCGTTGTAGATGTAGATGAAAAACAAAAAACGACAACTATAGATGATGTTAAAGTTGCAGTCTGTCCAGAGTGTGGACATACAGAAATGTATTTAGAGGATTTAACTAAATTGAAGTAAAATTAGATATGATTGAAACAGGATAAAAAATTTTGATGGAATGCTTGTGGAGAAAATAAATATGAAAAAACTTAACTATACAGAAGATTTATTGAGAGTTATCTTCTTTTGGATAGGAATATTCTTTCTTGTTTCCGGTGTCTTAAGTTTTCTTGGGATATTAAAACCAGCAGTAAACTCAGGCATTCAGAATCCAGACATGTTGGGAACTGTGTTTTCTATAACGGGAGTGCTTTTGTGTATAATAAGTGCTGCTCTGGGAATTTATACTGCAAAGCTTGATAAATTACATTTACAATTAATCGAAAATGGTACAAAAGTGAAGGGCTTGGTAGAAAAAGTATATTTGCAAAAATACACAAGATATAGAAGACAGATTCCATACAGGATTTTATATAGTTTTACATATCATGATAAAGTGTATTATCACAAAAGCCGTTTGGTATGGGAAAATCCGGATCTTAAAAAAGGTGACTTGATTACCGTATATGTAAATAATCTTGGTAAATCAACAGTTTATAATTGCAATGAAGCGGTCTGATATCTAGCCTCTATATTTCGGAAAATACTGCACGATCTGTGGTTTACAGAAGAGCAGCTTCAAAGAATGCTGAGGATGAAAAATGCAAATCCATCAGATGTATGGAAATTCAGAGATTATTAATGGACAAATTGAAAGCTGAAAGGAAAACGGCCTATCCGTTTTCAGCATTGGCGGATCCGTCTGCTAATAAGTGGTTTACAAATCAAAAAAGTGGTAAGAGTATTTTCATAATTCTGTTCAATTTTGTCTATGTTTTCGATAATCCTGTTCATGTACAAATGCAACTAAATTAGAGTATAATAAGGGAAACCATTGAAACTGGGTTTCCGTATTGGACATTCCTGTGATGGCAGGAATGTCCTTTACATATAGCGGTAAATTCTGAAGTAGTTGGCATAGAAGTTCATGAGGTAGTTGACGTATGCTTTAAATCTTTTCATTTCGTTTTCCTCCTTTCTTTATCTTACAAGCACATTATAATATCAGAAGACGTATATTACTTGCCAAATGGGAAGAAAAAGTAGACAAAACTTGCAGGAGATTAATTGGAATGTACTGGTAAGAGCATCACAGACATTTGCCTGGATGCAGGAGTTGAGAGCCAAAGGACATTTAACAGGGTATTTCGTGAAAGATATAAAGTAACGTCAAGGGAATACCGGAATCTTTATCATGAACAATATATAAGTCAGACCCAGGATGAAATATCTGGAATGGAGAAATAGGATGGCATTTATAATCTGTATAGCAGCACTCATAATCATGATGTTTGTATTTACCAAAATGTTGTTAAGTTTTGGCAATAACAGCAGTGCGGCAGTTGAATCTGTTGATGCGACTGTAGTTGAAAAGAAGCAAGGAATCTATACCCATATGCAGTCTGAATCACATGTACCTTGGTTTCGCGTTGTATTTGAGATGACAGATGGAAGTTTGATGGAATTTCAAATGCAACAGGGAGATTTTCGTGAATTGGAAAAAGGCGATCGAGGTATGCTGACTTATCAGGGAAATCGGTATATATGTTACCAAAAATATAAATTTAAAAGTGAAGCACAGGAGGAAGAAAAATGTTAAGTGAAAGCATTGCAAAACTGGTACAGTATGGGATTACAACAGGTCTGACACCAGAATGTGAAAGAAATTACACAACAAATCTTCTGCTGGACGTTTTTCATGAGGATGACTATGAGAAACCGGACAGCATTGAGGAACCTGTTAATCTTGAAGCAACATTGGGCGAATTGCTGGACGAAGCTGTAAAAAGAGGACTGATCGAAGACAGTATTGTATACCGGGATCATTTGATACCAGATTAATGAACTGTCTGATGCCGCGTCCGGGCCAGGTGCAAAAAGAATTCTGGGATAAATATAAAGAAAGCCCAAAGGAAGCAACTGATTATTTTATAAACTGAGTCAGGATAGCAATTATATCCGCAGATATCGCGTAGAGAAGGATCAAAAGTGGAAGGTAGACAGTCCATACGGTGAGATTGATATTACCATCAATTTGTCCAAACCGGAAAAAGATCCAAAAGCAATTGCCGCGGCAAGGAATGTAAAATCCGGAAGCTATCCGAAATGTCTTCTTTGCCCGGAAAATGAAGGATATGCGGGACGTGTTAATCATCCGGCAAGGCAGAACCACAGGATTATTCCGATCATGATCAATGATACTCCTTGGGGCTTCCAGTATTCTCCGTATGTGTATTACAATGAGCATTGTATTGTATTTAACTGCCAGCATACGCCAATGAAAATTGAGAGAAATGCATTTATTAAACTGTTTGATTTTGTAAAACTGTTTCCACATTATTTCCTTGGATCTAATGCAGACCTGCCGATCGTAGGTGGTTCGATCCTAAGCCATGATCATTTCCAGGGTGGACATTATACATTTGCAATGGCAAAAGCACCAATTGAGCAGTATGTAATACTTCCGGGATTTGAAGATGTAGAGGCTGGAATTGTAAAATGGCCATTATCTGTGCTTCGTATTCGGCATAAAGATTCCAACCGTTTGGTAGATCTGGCAACACATGTGCTGGAAGTATGGAGAGGCTATACCGATGAAGAAGCATTTATTTATGCTGAGACCAATGGAGAACCACATAATACAATTACACCAATTGCACGTAAAGTAGGTGATACCTACGAACTGGATCTGACATTAAGGAACAACATCACAACAGAAGAACATCCGCTGGGAGTGTACCATCCGCATGCAGAATATCATCATATTAAGAAAGAAAATATCGGTCTGATCGAAGTTATGGAACTTGCAGTTCTTCCGGCCAGATTAAAAGGTGAGATGGAACTTTTGGAAGAGTATATTCTTGAAGGCAAAGATATTTCTTCAAATGAGCAGATTGAGAAACATGCAGAGTGGGTTAAGAAGTTCCTTCCGAAATATTCGGAAATCACAAAAGAAAACATCCATGGCATTCTTCAGAAAGAGATTGGAATCGTATTTACCCATGTTCTGGAAGATGCAGGAGTATACAAATGTACGACCGAGGGAAGAGAAGCATTCATGCGTTTTCTTGAAACATTATAAAAATTGAAATAAAAGGATTCTTTGGGAAATGGGAGGTAAGTGAAACCTCCCATTTTTTAAAAGGAAGATGATGAAAAAGGTGTGAAACTTTCCTAGGCTTTTCTTTTGGATGTAAGAAGAAGTAACAGTGGAACAAAAATAAAGATCCTCCATAGTGCAGGAATGGTGATATTGTTTCGGAATGTAAATGCACTGCCAGAAGAATCTGCCGGTATGTAAATGCGAAGATCTACAGTACAGGATGAACTTTCATCGCGTATATCTAAAGGAAGCTGAGAATGATATACTTTGCCTTCATGGGTGAATTTAACAGGCAGTGCCCAGTAATAATGACGCGGACTACCAAAATTATAAAGATAATATCCGTCTGCTTTGATTAAATTTGGATTTTCATGGTAAAGAAAATAGTTTTTATTGGCATAAAAGAATGTCCCGCCCATTAATAGAAGCCAGATCAGCACCAGTGCAGCTTTATTCAAAAAAGGACTATCAAATACTCTTTTCAAAAATCCCCTCCTGTCAGATAAGGACATTTTATCAAATGAACCAGGAAAATTCGATAGAAAGAAAAAATTTATTATTATGAGAACCGATTTGCTTGTATCTGCATCTAATTAGTGTAAAACAAACACGTGTACAATCCGGCCGGACAGAAGGAGAAAACAGAGAAGCGATTTTGTACAGAAGAAAATAAGTGAGATCTGATTAGGTGCTGTCATGAATCAGTCTAGGATGAAAAATCCCTGACCGGTCACGGCAGCCCTTTTTTTTCCTGTTTTCAGGGTTCTGTTCACAGAGAAAAAGGAAAGTGTCTGAAAGTACCCCAAAAGTGTTAAATGTGAGATAAATGATGATGCGGTGTTTCTATCCGTAAAAGAGCAGAGGGAAAATGTTTTGTAGAAATCAGCTTACTGTTTGTAAAAGAAAATGTTTTTTCCGGCAGCCTTGGTTATTTTTTATTAAATCGGAGATATTAAAATCAGACGATTTAAAAAATCTGTCTGAATGCTGTTTATCGTTAAAAACAGGGGGCATGGATGGGAAAAAGAAAAGAGATAACCGGTAAGGATAATGGAAAGCAAAAAATGTGGATAATGATCACTGTCATCATAGTGTTCTTTGCTATGGCTGGCTACGCAGGAATGTCTTATTATTATTCAGACAGATTTTTTCGGGGAACAACGATCAATGGAATTAACTGTTCTGGAAAAACATCGGAAGAGGCAGAACAGGCGGTTGCAAAAAAAGCAGAGGATTATCTGCTGGAAGTAAAGGCAAGAAATCTGAAATCGCAGAGTATCAATGGAAAATTGATCGGATATCGTTATGTTTCGGATGGCAGTATTTCCCAATATCTGGATGAACAAAAACCATATAAATGGGTTCGGGGATTTTGGAAAAAGCAAAATTATACAGCCAAGGAAAATATGACCTATGATAAAGTGAAGTTAAAAGAACAGATGGAAAAACTGGAATGTGTAAAAAAAGAGAATCAGACAGCACCAGAAGATGCTTATGTAGCTTATAAAGATTCGAAGTTTGAAATCGTACCGGAAACAGAAGGGAATACCCTGGATTTCAATGGAGCTTATCAGGCACTGTCAGAAGCGGTTACTGACAAAAAAAGAACCATTGACCTGAATAGCTGTCCGGCTGTTTATGTAAAAGCGGCAGTAATGAAAGATGATCCAGATCTTAAAAATTCATTGGAAGAATGCCAAAATCTGATCCGGACCAAAATCGTATATATATTTGGAGAAGAAACGGTAACATTGGAGGGAGACGAGATCAGAAACTGGCTCATTTTTGATGAGAGAGGACGGCTACAAAAAAATGAGGATGAACTGAGACAGTGTGTGGCAGAATATGTGGCAAAGCTGGCTGCCACACATGATACCGTAAATACAGAGAGGGAATTTTGTACAACAAGCGGACGTACTGTTCAGGTGTATAGTTCCGTTTATGGATGGAAGATCGATCAGGAAAAGGAAATAGAAACCATTATGCAGGAAATGATTGCAGGAGTACAGATAAACCGGGAACCGGTATACGCCATGCGGGCAAATGCACGGGGTATGAATGATATAGGCAACACGTATATTGAAGTGGACCTGTCTGCACAGCATTTATATTACTATCAGGATGGTTCTATCATTTTGGAATCGGATATTGTGTCAGGAGATATGCAGTATGCAGAACGGCAGACACCACCGGGGATTTTTCAACTGTATTACAAGAAAAGTCCATCTGTGCTGAAAGGAAAGATGTTGGAAAATGGGAAATATGAATATGAAAGACCAGTAACTTACTGGATGCCTTTTAATGGGGGGATTGGATTTCATGATGCTTCATGGCAACCATACTTTGGAGGAAATCGTTTCCGAGAAGGTGGTGGATCCCATGGATGCATTAATCTTCCGGCGGACAAAGCGGCAGAACTTTATAATAGGATAGACGAAAGTGTGCCGATTGTCTGTTTTTATTAAAAATGGGCAGGATATATAGTTTTATATAGAGGTTTGTTTATAAAATGGAAGATCTTAATTGGTCTTCTGTTTTTTTATAATTATCAGCAATAATTTTATGGAAGAAAAGTGTATATGTTCCGTCCAGATATGGAAAGAAGTCTTTGACTATTTTGACCGGGAATCGAAAAAAATCGAGATAAATGAGAACTATTCGATTGATGAAGATGCAAAGGAAACCTTGCAGGAGAAGAACAAGAGGATGCTGGTTACAGAAGCAAAACGAATGGCAGTGTATTAAAATTAGGTGGATGTAATTGAGGAAAAAATATGATATCATGTTAGTGACAAAACGAAAATTATGGAGGAATAGAGTGTGAAAAAATGCAAATATTGTGGCAAAAAACTCAATGATAATTTTGAATTTTGTAACAGTAAATGTGAAAATTGTTATGAAAAGATGATGGATAAAGACAGCCATAAAATCAAGTATTTTACATTAGGCATTATTTTGGGATTCTTAGTTATGTTTTATGGCATTATTTCTAACAATAATGTCTTTATAATAGGAATTGGGATTGTAGTAATGGGTATAGATGTTGTTTTATTGCCATTTACAACTCCTGAAACAATTAATTTTCTAGGATATCAAAAGTCAAAATTCGCAGGAAGAATATCAGGCATATTGATTATAGCAGTTGGAGTATGGATGTGTTTTATTCAATGATAAATCCCAGCCTGCAAAATTGAAAATAAATTGAAAGTCACGAAATCGGAGGAGTTAATGATTATGTGGAATGAATTAGGTTTAAGCGGGGGAACCGCAATTATTATTTTAATTGCGCTGTATTTCGTCATCAAATGGGCAGTGAAAAATGGAATCAAAGAAGCCTACAGTGCCATTACTGGAAAGAAAACGGATGAAGATGTCAGAAACGAAAAAGAATTGAAAGAACTCGGATTTGAGTTAGAAGATAAATAAAAGTTTGGAGAATTGAGAAAATCGGGATTTTGAGGAGATTCTTATTTATGAAAAAAGGGATAAACAAATCAATTTTATTTTACATTGCATCAGTTCTGTTTTTCATAGCGTCAGCTATTGGCTTTTCGAGTGGAAATGAAAAATCTATGGCTATAGTATGGTTATGTCTTGGTTTTTCATTTCTTTGCTTGGGTTCGACTCATAAGAAAAAGGAAAACAATACAGATGATAAATAATTTCCTGCTTGTATTGTTGGAAAATCGGGATTCATAGAGTTCTTTTGTGATTTGCAACTGCTGGTTGACAGATTTACAGCCCGGAATGGTGGAATGCAAACAGCAAAACTGTTATATTGAGCTCATAAAATCTGCAAAAGGAGAAAAAAATGATTTTAGCTGATAAGATTACAGAGGAAAGAAAAAAGAATGGATGGTCACAGGAAGAACTAGCCAATCAGTTGGGCGTATCCAGACAGGCAGTATCTAAGTGGGAAAGTGCAGGAGCTGTTCCAGATTTGCAAAGAATTTTACAGATGTCGGAGCTATTTTGTGTTAGTACAGATTACCTATTAAAAGATGAAATGAAAGCAGAAAATATCACCTATCACGAAAGTACTGAAAGCTATGCAGAACCGTTGAAAAAAGTAACTATGGAGAATGCAAATGAATTTCTTGACATGAAAAGAAATGGATCCAAAGTAGTGGCAAACGCAACAAGTATGTGTATCTCAAGTCCAATATTATTGATTGTTCTTGTGACAATGGCAGAAGATGACGTATTTCATGTTTCGGAATCTCTGGCAACAGTATTTGGATGTGTTTTTCTGCTTGGAATGGTTGCGACAGCCGTCTTTTTGTTTATTACATATGGAATGCGAGAATCACATATGGAACATTTTGAAAAAGAATGCTTTGAAACAGAGTATGGTGTATCTGGAATAGTACGAGAAAAAAAGATTCCTATGAACCGATTTTTATCAGAGGAACAGCTGTTGGGGTAGTGCTTTGTATACTGGCAGTGATTCCGACAATTATTGCCGGAGCCATGGAAACGTCTGACTATTGTTGCGGCCTTTCCGTTGGATTGCTGCTGTTCATACTTGCAATAGGAGTGAATCTGTTGGTTCGTGTTGGGATGGTAAAAAGCAGTTACGATACCCTTCTTCAGGAAGGCGAATATACAAAAGAAGAAAAACTGTTTAAGAAAAAGACTGACACGTTTTCTGGTGTATATTGGTGCTTGACTACAGCGATTTACCTTGCATGGAGCTTCTGGACGATGAGCTGGGATATTACATGGATTGTATGGCCGGTTGCTGGTGTTCTGTTTGCAGCATTGCTTGGTGTGGTAAAAATGGTGTTAAAGAATGACAGTGAAACTCAGCACTATATTTAAGATGGAGTTAAGTTTTTTTTCGCATATTATACGCATCCAGAACTTCCAGTTGACCGAGCTATTTAGAGCGAATGATGCTTCTTGTCCAAAGAGCAAGAAAAGGTAGATTAGAAAGTGTTTTTTACAGGCAGGTGATTAGATGAATGATCAATTCTTACAAGGAGTATTATTCGATTGGAATAGAATTGATAACGATAGTTATTTAAAGAGAATTAAGGCTTTTAAAGGGATTGCAAAACTTGTTTTCAATAAACCAATTACCTTTTTTGTCGGAGAAAATGGCAGTGGTAAATCGACTTTATTGGAGGCACTTGCTGTAGCACATGGTTTTAATCCGGAGGGTGTAACAAAGAATTATGTTTTTTCTACGCATGATACACATTCAGAATTGTGTGATGCGATAAGAATTTCCAAAGGCTATCGGAAGGAAAAGTGGGGTTAAATTGCTAACAGATTAGATAATAAAGGAATCGACGGATTCAAGTTTGTGAAATTAAGAAAATCTGGATTGTAGAGGAAAATATTACATGAAGAAATTAGTATTGGTATCATTAAAAACGTTTGCCTTTTTTGTAGGCTGGGCTATATGTGTTTCAATTTTGCCTATACCAGATACAAAAAGTGCGGCAGTCTGGAGATTTTGGGCAGAATTGATTCCATTATTGTCAGTTATTGGTTTTACAATTATTTTCTGGTTAATAGATAAAAGAAACATACGATTACATCTGACTGGAAAACCTGTTTATAATATCGTACTTGGGTGTATCACAGGAGCTATTTGGTTAGGAGTATCTGTTGTAATATTATCTTTAACAGGGGTCATACATATTAATGGCAGAAACCAAATTTCTATGCTTTGGTTATGGTTATTTTCAGCTTTTATCAATAGCGTTATGCAGGAAGTGTTAGTTCGTGGTTACTTATATCAGATGATAAAAAATAATTACAACATCGTTGTCGCTGTCCTTATATCTACCGGATTATTTACATTTGCACATGGTGGGGCTTTTGAGGCAGGAATACTTCCTGTACTAAACGTTATAACGATGAGTCTTTTCGTGACGGCAGTTTTGGAATACACGGAATCCTTAGTTGCTCCGATTGTAATCCATTTTTTATGGAATGGAGTTGGTGCAATTATTTTGGGTGGAGTATCATTAGCAGAAGATTATCCGCATTTGTTCAACATGGTAATTAGTGGAAATTCAATTTTGTCGGGTGGCAGCTGTAAAATTGAAGGTAGCATAGTTGTACTGTTTATGAACTTGATTTTAATGTTTGGATTCGTAATGGCAAAAAAGAAAAGGGACAAAAATCTATAATTTCAGTTTTATTGTACTTTTCTAATTCGAGACACACTGTGCCCTGAATTGAGCTGGTCACATTATCGTGCCCTGATGCGTATAAATGATGAGAAAACAAGAACAAATGCAATGTAGACTTGGGATATAAAAAACTATACTATAGAAAAGCGTTAGAGGTGGCAACGGGAATGAAAAATAAAATTTTGGTGATAGAAGATGACCGTGCAATTTCAGAATTGCTGTGCATGAACCTGGAGGCAGCAGGGTATGAGACTGTGGCAGCGTATGATGGGGAAGAAGCCCAGAGGCTGCTCTTATGGCAGGAGGACGCGGACCTGGCAGTAGTGGATATCATGCTGCCGGGAAAAGACGGGTTTGCATTGATGGAGGATTTTAAAAAGAAGGAGCTTCCGGTGCTCTACCTGACTGCAAAGGATGATGTGGCTTCCAAGGTGAAGGGATTAAAGCTGGGTGCGGAAGATTATATGGTAAAACCTTTTGAGATGCTGGAACTTCTGGTACGCATTGAGAAGGTACTGGAGAGGACGGGACGGGCCAAGAAAGTCTTAACGGTCCGGAACATCCTAGTGGACATGCAAAGCCATCAGGTCTACAAAGACGGGCTTCCGGTAAGCCTAAAGCCAATGGAATATGACCTCTTTGTGCTGCTCCTGCAAAATAAGAATATTGCGCTTGGAAGGGAAGAACTGTTAAAACGGGTCTGGGGAGAAGACTACCTGGGAGAAAGCAGGACGGTGGATGTCCATATCGGACAGCTCAGAAAAAAGCTGGAACTTTATGATGAGATCAGGACGATCCCGAAACTTGGATACCGTCTGGAGGAATAAGGATGAAGCTGTGGAAACGAACGGTACTTCTTATGCTGGTAACGCTATTATGTGCCCTGATCCCAGTGGGAACGCTAAGTCTTTATATCACAGGAAAACGAAGCCTCAATAATGCTGCAGAGACCTACGGAAGACAGCTGGAAAATGGCAAGATACTCCTGGAACAATTTTGGGATAACAGCAAATATGAGCAGATGTCCGAGACTGGAAAGAAGGCCTATATGGAATTTCAATTTCAACGATGCTGTGGGTCCGGCATGGCGCTGATCGATAAGAAAAGTAGTACCGCTATTGAAAACCTGACAGATTATAAAGTGGTTGGGATTGAAAATCTGGGTCTGAAGAATGAAAAAGATCCATATGCCTATAAGATACAGAAACTGGGGAAGAAATACCTTCTTCTTCAAAAAGTAGCCTTATCTAAACCAGAAGGATACGAAGTCCTCTCCGTCCGGGAAGTCACAGGACTCTTCACAGAGCTGAGGCAGACCGCTATCTGGTTTGCCGGAATCTATCTGGCAGTGTTTCTGATGGCAGGACTTTTTATTTATATGATGATGAAAAGAACCGTGGAACAGATGGAGAAGCTACAGGAAGTGGCAGAGAAACAGGAGCTGCTCATGGGGGCACTTTCCCATGAAATGCGTACCCCGTTAACGTCCATTATCGGGTATTCGGATACCCTGCGCCATGTAAAGCTGAAAGATGAACAGAAAGACCGGGCACTGGAACATATCAACCGGGAGGGAAAGCGCCTGGAGGCTCTTTCTGGGAAGATGCTGCAGATGCTGGGGCTTTATCAGAACCATGCCATACAGATGGAAATGACCATGGCAGGTGACCTTTTAAACCATGTCATAGACATGGAAAAAGAACAGGCAGAAAAGAAAGCGGTGCACCTCAAGATGGAATGTGAAGCCTTTTCCATGAAAATGGATCCGGCCTTGATGGAAAGCCTTCTGATAAACCTGATCGACAATGCCCTAAAGGCTACGGATGCCGGTGGAAGCATTTGGGTAAAGGCTTATGAGAAAGCTGGAAAAAAGATCTTTGAGGTGTCGGATACCGGAATGGGGATCCCGGAGGAAGAACTGGGAAAGATCACAGATGCATTCTATATGGTGGACAAATCACGAAGCCGAAAAGAAGGCGGATCCGGACTTGGGCTGGCACTCTGTGTGAAGGTGGCTGAAATCCATGGCGGATGCTTGAAAATCGAAAGCAGACAGAGAGAGGGGACCACGGTAAGAGCCATCTTCTGATTTACAATTTGTTTACATCTTGATGAATACATCGGCAAAGCAATATGGTACTCTTTTCTCATAAGAAGAGGGTACCTTTTTTAATACCGAAAGGAAAGGATGGAAAAAGGATGAAGAAAATAAAAATGTTTATGGGAGCCGTTCTGTGTATGAATCTTTTGACATTATCCGGATGTGACCGTATTGTCCAGTCTGCTGTTGTGGAAGAAAAGGATCAGACAGAACAGAAAAAAGAAGAGAAAAAGGAGACAGTTCAGAAAATCGTTGCCGAACAGGTTCAGGCACCGGAAACATACCAGACAACGATCCAAGCAGATCTAAGATCAGCGGACCGGGAGGATAAAGAAACCCCGATGAATTTTACCCTGACAGCGGATGCACCGGTAAAAGTCCCGGATGTAGATGCAATCTGTTTAAAAAAAGTAAAAAGGGTGGCGATTCCTGAAGAAGAACAGAATAAAATAAAAGACACATTCGGAAAAGGACAGCCCATGCAGGAAGAGAAGAATGAGAACGAACAGGCGGGGACATATACAGTAGATGGACTGACCTATCGGTATTCTTATACACAGAGTGAGCAGGTATCGGATGTGGAGGAACTCGGATTTGGGATAGCGAAGTTTATCTTTGACGATTGTGGAGACATGACCCTGGAATCGAGTGAGAAAAAAGAAAGGGAAGAACGCTTTCAAAATTATATAAAGGCAGGAACCGGGAAAGTATCTGAAAAGGAAGCAAAGGAGAAGGTTTCAGGTCTTGTGTCCGGAAACTGGGAGATATTTGAAAGTTCCTCAAAAGCACTTACTGAAGGAAGCACTACCTTGGAAAAAGATGATTTCATTTTTGAACGGATGATAGACGGGGTTCCGGTTAATTATGTGAGGGAAACCTCTCTGCCTGTTAATGAGCAGGCTCTTGAATGGGAAAACGAAGATGGAACACTTCATGAAGGACAGTCTGAAGGATGGGAAAATGAAGTACTGACGATGGACTTTTGCAGTGGGACACTTCAGAGTTTTCTGCACCGAAATCCCATAGAAGCATCGAATGCTTCCGATGAAAGGCTGTTCCTACTTCCTTTTGATGAGGTCAAGGATATCTTTGAAAAAACGATCACTTTGCAGGTCATGACAGAAGACAAGAATCGGCTGATCTCTGTCGATGGAGGAAGCCACTACCGTTATCCGTCCATTGATGCACAGAGTGCGGAGATAACCATAACAAAGGTACAGCTGGGTTATATGTGCATGCCAGACAGTGAAGGCAGTGATACCGAAGCAGTCCTGATCCCGGTGTGGGATTTTTATGGAACCTGGACATCCAAAGAGCCAGAGTACGAGTACGGAAATGGGGAAGATGGACCGGTCATGGGAGACGTGACGATGGATGATGCAGGCGTTCCACTCCTTACGATCGATGCACGGGATGGAAGCGTAATACAAAGGATTCAGGCTGGATGGGCGGCTTCTATGGGTTCCAAGGATATAAAATAGAGTGTGAATTTCAATTTCTAATCAATGATGACCGAAAGACCTGGAATTTCAGGTCTTTCTGCTTTACAGGAAAAAGAAAAATACGTTATACTTTTCCTATAGAAAAAGATTGGAGGAATATGTATGGCAGAAAAAATGGCAGAGCGGATCGCAGAGATTTTAAAAGGACCTAATTTTCAAACGGCAGAGAAAGCACTGACAGATTTCTGCGGAACGATGGATGGGGAATTCAGGAATCTTCTGGTGGATATTATTGTGGAACGATGGATTGATACGCCTAAAGACGTACCGTTTTCCTATGCCTGCAGCATTTGGAATCGGAAAGATATAAATAGAGAAGAGTATCAGGCATTGCTGGAGGAAATCCGAAGCTATCCCATCGCACCGATCAACAAGGCAAAGATATCGGATTTTTTATGGGTTGTGGAAAATGATTTTTCAAATGCTAAAATAGCAGAAACGGCTTATTGCGAACACTTGAAGAACACCGGTGCATTTGCAGATCATATCATGGCTATAAACCGGATCTTGTTTATCTCTAAAAAAATCCGAAGCAAGGAAATCAATGAAGAGGTGCGAAAGAATCTGCTGATAAAAGTATTAGAAGAGTATGATAACAGCAGCCACGCAAAAATTGGATATTTGATAAAAACTGCCATGGAGGAAAAAGTGGATACAGGATATCTGATCCCTTATGTGGAAAATATCTTGAAAACTTACGATGATAATAGCTGCGATGCACCGCTCATTGGTAAGTTTTGTGATCTGTTGGAAGAACTCTATTGCAGAAAAAATAACTGGCAGAAGAAAAAGTGTATTACTGAACCTAAACTGATTGCGATACGAAGACGTAAGATTCAGGCTGTCCGGATGGAGGCTGAATATGCCGGGGCCTCTTCCAAAGGAAATTTAATGAGAAAGATTCACAATTTGAAAGAGGTTATTCAGTTGTTAAAGACCATACAAGGTACGGAAGAAGAAAGAAAGGCACTGTTGCAGGAAATAGCACAGATAGAAGAAGCTTCCCTTTCGGAGATGATGGTATGGAGTGATAAACAGGATGCCAGCGGCATTGTAAAAGAACTGTTCCGCCAACTGGAAGATCTTGATAAAGAAGAGGCATTATGTTATTTTGCTTCATTTCTTCCGATTCCGGAAAGAGAAAGGGTAAAGAATCAGGTATTAAATAGGACTGGGATCCTGCACACGATATTTCCAGCGGCAATCCTTGGAAAAGGAGGAAAATTAATTGCTAAAAGCGGGCCTGTGAAAAAGCCTGATGGAACAATCGATGAAGGTGCGCTTAAGGATAATATGGAGCGGACAGCAGCCATGGAGATGGATTATTTTGCACAGATCCTGGTGAGCAATACGTTTGAATATATTCGTTCCAGATTTTTAATCGAAGAGAGTGATATAAAAAAGATTGTAGATGTAAGTTGTGCGATTCCGGAGGGGAGAAAAGAATCGTATACCAAGGGTCTCATGTTTGGCTTTTCTGGAGATTTCTTGACGGCGCTCAGTATCCTGATTCCACAGATAGAAAATGCAGTAAGATATCTGGCAGTGGAATGTGGAGAACCTGTTTATAACATGAATGAAGAAGGGATTGAAGAAATAAAATCAATGCACGCTGTCTTAGAATTGGAAGGAGTAAAAGAAAGTCTGGATGAAGACCTTATATTTGCTTTAAATACGATTTTTTGTTCAAAATTTGGATTTAACATGCGCAACAATGTGGCACATGGAATGCTGGATGATCAGGCATTCCAGAGCTTTAAAGCTTTGTATATCTGGTGGTTTGCACTGAAATTTTGCTATCTATTCTGCGGAAAATTACAGGAGGAGAATAGAAGCAAAATAAATAAAAAGCTGAAACAGCTGATGGAGAAGAAAGATAATATGGATGAGAATTAATATAAAATGGTTGGACGGATGGTATGGTTTCCTTAAAAAGTGTTCGGAAGTATCTGGCAAGCATAGCGTTTGGATATCAAAACGCACTTTGGGGACGGCCTCAACCCCCGGAATGTGTAGCACTGAGAGTAAATCTATAAATATAATATGAATTATAAAAACACTCCAACTTATTAGTAGTCAGAGTGTTTTTCATAAACATATATTTTTAAATAAAAAACACAATAAAAATCTGATTATCCACTAAAACACAGTATCTATCAGCATTTTCAAGGAAACAAACACATCAATTTACTACTTATTTACTACTAACGAATGAGCCTTGATACGCAAGTTTTCCTAGATATGCAAAGATATGGTACAGCACATCAGTATTGAAACAACAAAAAAATGAATAACTCATAGACTATGGAACGCCTAAAATGACGTTCCTTTTCTATGTCCAGCCGTTCTTATTGGACGGCTATTTTATTACCCAAAATGAAAGGAGCATTAGATTTATGAAAAAGACATTGAAACGATTGTGTACGGGCTTCTTAGCTCTTGCAACTGTCGTTACTGCTTTACCGACTACACCCGTTCATGCAGAAAGTAAGCAATACTGGACGGAGTCAAAAGAGCGTGTTGCTACTGATAAGAACGGCAACAAAGAGATTGAAGCTGGAAAAGAGGTAACAATCATTGATACCGTACAAAGATAGCAATAGAGCCAGTATTCGAAGCTGACTTTAGAGAATGTTCCTATGGATTCCGACCGAAAAGAAGTGCAAAACAAGGTTTTAAAAGAACTCTCTGTAGAGGAAATCTATAATTATTACGAACAAGCAAATATCAAAGAGAAGGAGTGGATCAAACAATTAGTTTTTGAATGCCAAATTGTTCAGGATATTGGTAGAAATATTAGGAAGATCAAAGTTGATAAAACAATATACATTTTAGAAAAACTGGGTTTTAAATGGGCACCTGTTGGAAAAAAAGAATTTATGTCAGCCTATAAAGAAATTAAGAAACTTTGACATTGTGCAATGACAAATATAGGTACGCAAATGATAATAAACTTTTAGAGGGATAATTTTGTATAAAGAATGTGAAATGAATAAAGCCGAGAGTATTAATCTATCTCGGCTTTAGTATTTTTCCAAATTTTTGAATCGTCGATATTCTAAGGGTGATAATCCAAGCTGTTTTTTAAATACAGCTGCAAATTTTCCTTGATTAGAATAGCCAACCTGTTCTGATATTTCGGCAATCGGACGCTTTGTGTTCGAAAGAAGCCTTGCGGCTTCGTTCATACGGATTTCCCGCAGCCAGGTGGATATATTCTGTCCATATACGCCTCTAAAATAATTTTTCAGGCTGGTTTCACTGACCGAAAATCGTTCTGCAATCTGTCTTACAGGGATGTGCTGGCGAAGGTCATCAGAAAGGATTTGTGCCGCCCTTTTTGCAATTTCAACCTGTGTTTCCGTGTAGAAGCCGCAAGTTTTCGGAGGCCGGATTTCCATGTTAAGAAGCCGGTGGAGAAGTTCAAGAGTATAGATTTGCAAAAGGAAGGCAGAGGGTCTTTCGGATAGCCGCCAGAGTTTTTGAAATATATTTTCCAGCTCGCTGTCCGCTTCGTTGATATATGTCTTATGGTTGCCACAATAACTTTTTTCCAGCGTAGGGAGGTCAAGTGAAAAAGATTTCAAAAGTTCACCGCAGGACTGTAAAAGAAGTGGCAGGTCAAAGTATATTTTTATGCCCTGATATTGCCGTGTGGGAAAGATATATTCTTTCTGTGCGGTCTGTTCACTGACACAAAAATCATTTTCCTTCAGGTAAATGTAGGAGCCGTCATCCAGAAGCAATTCACTTCTGCCCGAAACGCAATAGTTAATCAGCAAAGGCTTTAGATTTGAATTTTCATCCGACTCCGGCCATACGGGAGCGTTTACAAAAATAAAAGCCAAAGTCAGCCCCGGAAAGAGCGTATGGAATGTCATGCGTCCCTTGCCATCTGCCCGATCCAAAAGCAATGTGCTGCTATTTGGACTGTTTTTCAAGGTCACACCAGAAACAGCATCGCTGTTTTCTAAAATGTTGTATATCATGTTACGCAACTGCTTCGCCCCTTTCATCACGCAAAATCGCTGATATTATTATACCTGCGAGAAAACTCCCGGTCAATGGATATTCTGGCAGAGCGAAAAAACTCCTTGCTATACGGGCTTAAAATACCGATATGTGCATAGAAGCACAGCTGAATGTATGCTATCATTAGGACTAGTTAGCAAGAACTAACAAAGACGAAAGTAATCATGTTAGGAGGTTTCGCAATGAACAACAAATTGCAAGGAAAGGACTTAATCAACATCGGTATTTTTACGGCGATTTACTTTATCGTCATTTTCGCAGCGGCGTCTATCGGTTTTATCCCGATCTTTATTCCGCTTATCAGCGTGATCGTGCCGCTTGTCGGCGGTATTCCGATGATGTTGTTCTTCTCCAAAATTAAGAAATTCGGTATGCTTACCATCTGCGGAGTGCTGCTGGGTATCATTATGCTGCTGACCGGCATGGGCTGGTGGTGCATCCCTACCGGGCTGATCTTCGGGCTGATTTCCGATTTTATGATGAAAGCCTGTGACTACAAAAATGCCAAGCGCGAAGTGTTGATTCACGGCGTTTTTTCCATGTGGGTAATCGGCGCCTTTATTCCCATCGTTGTGACACGTGACGCTTACTACCAGAACCTGCTCCCCGGCTACGGTCAGGAATATGCCGACACGCTCATGGCCTATATGCCCGACTGGATTTTGCCGGTACTGCTTATTGCTGCTTTCGTCAGTGGTCTTGTCGGTGGCCTGATTGGACGAAAGATTTTCAAAAAGCACTTTGAGCGGGCGGGAATTGTGTAATGAGCCGCGAACTTCTTGCAAGTCAAAAAAACAATCGCGGAATTTTATTAGACCCCCGGACAAAACTGGCGGTACTGATTACCATAGCTGTCTTTATTTTAGGCGGTTCGTATGAAGGCATCATGCAGTATTACATCATCGTGTTGGCGGCGATCCCGCTGTTACTTTTGTCAACGGCCAGAAAATGGAAAGGCGCTGTTCTCTATATCCTGATTTTTGGAGGCAGTCTGTGCCTGGAAATGTTCGGTCTGTCACGACTGGCTGGCGTAGCAAACTACATCGCGGTAGCCATTGTTGGCATTCTGCTGAGGTTCACCCCCAGCGTGGTCATGGGATATTTTGTGGTAACGACAACCACGGTCAGCGAATTTGTTGCGGCGATGGAACGGCTCCACCTGCCGCAGCAGATCACCATTCCCATGTCTGTGATGTTTCGCTTCTTTCCCACGGTTGCGGAAGAATGGAGCGCCATTGGGGACGCCATGCGGATGCGTGGCGTCCGCTTTGGCGGTGGTAAAGCTGGTACGATTTTAGAGTATCGGATTGTTCCCATGATGATCTGCTCCGTCAAAATCGGAGAGGAACTGTCCCAGGCAGCCCTTACGCGGGGATTGGGAGGCCCGGTAAAACGGACGAATATCTGTAAGCTGGGTTTTCATGTGCAGGATGTTATTTTCCTGCTGATCTGTCTTGGAGCATTTGCAGCGCAAATCTATGTGCTTGCCGCAAGGGGGTGAAGGAAATGATTGAATGTCAAGATGTGTCCTTTTCTTATCCTGCCAGTACCCTTCCCGAAAGTGAGAGGCAGGCCGGTGGCGCTTTGAAACATATTTCCTGCACTATTGAGGACGGTTCTTTTGTCCTGCTCTGCGGGACTTCCGGCTGTGGGAAAACAACCATGACCCGGTTGTTTAACGGCTTGATCCCCCATTATCATGAGGGGACTTATACCGGCTCCGTCTATCTGGATGGAAAGGATACCCGTGACCTGTCACTGTTTGATATTTCTCTGAAAGTCGGTTCTGTATTTCAAAATCCGCGTTCTCAGTTTTTCAATGTGGACACGACCAGCGAACTGGCTTTCGGCCCAGAGAATCACGGCATAGCGGAAGATCTTGTGCGTGACCGTGTAAAGCGTGTAGCTGCACAGCTAAAGTTGGAGCCGCTGCTTGATAGAAGTATTTTTTCTTTGTCCGGCGGTGAAAAGCAAAAAATCGCCTGCGGATCGGCAGCGGCGATTGACCCGGATATTTATGTGCTTGATGAGCCATCATCCAACCTTGACGCATACGCTATCGCTGATTTCCGACAGCTACTCTTTACTTTGAAATCGCAGGGAAAGACCATCATCATCTCTGAACATCGGCTGTATTATCTGTCCGGCCTCTTTGACCGTGTCCTGTACCTGAAAGATGGAGAAATCGAAGGTGATTATACAGCAGAGGAATTTTGCGGCCTGTCGGCAAGACAGCGCGATGATATGGGATTGCGCCCTCTTGATCTTGCGGGGCTTTCAGAAGTTGAAGGCACGCCGCAGAGAATGAATGAGGCGGTTTGGACGATAAAGAATGTATCCTTCGCCTATAAGCATGAGCCGGAAACCTTGCATATAACGGAAACCTCTTACCCATCCGGCAGCGCCACGGCCATCATCGGACATAATGGTGCGGGAAAATCCACCTTTGCCCGGTGCCTCTGCGGGTTGGAAAAGCACTTCAAAGGAACGGTGCAGGATCAGAGCAAGAACTATTCCAGAAAAGAACGATTGAAACTCTGTTATATGGTCATGCAGGATGTAAACCACCAGCTCTTTACTGAAAGTGTTCTGGATGAAATTCTGCTCAGTATGAGAACCGAGGATAAGCAGAGGGCAAGAGAAATCTTGCAGGAGATGGACTTGCTTTCCTTTGAGGACTGCCACCCGATGGGGCTGTCCGGCGGTCAAAAGCAGCGTGTGGCGGTTGCCTCTGCGATTGCTTCGGGACGGCCTCTGATTTTATTTGATGAACCGACCAGCGGCCTTGACCTATTTCACATGAGACAGGTCGCTAATGTTGTCAATCAGGTGGCAAATGCCGGAAGAACTGCGCTTGTGGTAACGCATGACCCGGAATTTATTCTACGTTGCTGCAATTATGTCCTTCACTTAGAAAACGGGCAAATTCAGGAAAGTTATTCCATAGAGGACAGCGATGGCCGAAAACGCCTGCTAAAGTTTTTTCTGAGTGATATGAAGAAGGAGGTGTCCACAGAATGAAGGAGGAAAAGAAAGAGTCACCCATAGGCGTCTTATGGGGATGGGGCAAGCCCTATCATGGAAAATTCATCGGCAGTGTTATCCTTGCGGTATTAGGCGTGGCCTGCCAGATGGTGCCCTATTTCTGTGTGGCGCATATTGTCACAATGATGTTGTCTGGGGAACAGAATTTTTCCCGCTATGTGACCGCTGGCATTATTGCATTGTGCGGCTACTTTGGGAAAGTGCTGTTTTCCAGTCTTTCTACAACGATTTCCCACACGGCGACCTATTACACGCTGCGCGATCTGCGAGAGAATATCACCGCAAAGCTGGCCCGCGTCCCGATGGGGACGATTTTAGATACTCCGTCCGGCCAGTACAAAACGACGATTGTTGACCGGGTTGAAGGCATGGAATCGACCTTCGCACACCTGCTCCCGGAAATGACCGCAAATGTGCTGGTGCCTTTGGTGCTTGCCGTATATCTGTTCGTTATGGACTGGCGCATGGCGCTCCTGTCCTTTGTTACGCTGGTGGTGGGCCTTGCTGTCATGTCCGCCGGTATGAAGAATTATCCCGTCAAATGGGAGGGCGCGGTTAAAGCGGGAAAGCAGATGGCAAACGCCATTGTAGAATATATCGGCGGGATTGAGGTGGTAAAAGCGTTCAGCCAGTCCGCCGGTTCCTACAAAAAATATTCTGACGCGGTGAATTATAACGCCAACTATTATGTGGACTGGATGCGTGAAAACCAGAAAACCATGAGCGCCTACAACGCCATCCTGCCCTCAGTGCTAATCTGCGTGCTGCCCTGCGGCTTCGCGTTCTGGCTCTCCGGCAGTCTGGAGCTTTCCACCTTCCTGTCCATTGTGATTTTCTCGCTGGGGCTGATCGGGCCGATTATTGCGGCCTTTACCTTTACGGACGATTTGGCCGTACTGGGGACAAATGTGGAAGAAATCAGCCAGCTTCTGAACGCCGAAGAACTGAACCATAAAGAAACACCGGTCAAGCTGGAAGATACCGGCATTTCTCTTAGGTCTGTGTCGTTTTCCTATGACGGGACAACAGAGGTTTTGCATGATGTGAATCTCGCCATCCAGCACGGAACCATGACCGCCCTTGTAGGGCCGTCCGGCTCCGGCAAGTCTACGGTGGCGAAGCTGATTGCCGGGTATTGGGATGTTACATCCGGCAGCATTACCCTCGGCGGCCATGAGCTGAAGGATATGCCGCTGTCTGAAATCGCAGACCAGATTTCCTATGTATCTCAGGACAACTACCTGTTTAACCGCAGTATCCGGGAGAATATCCGCATGGGAAGACCCAGTGCCACGGACGCAGAGGTGGAGCAGGCAGCCAAACAAAGCGGCTGCGACGCCTTTATCCGCAAGATGGATAATGGCTATGATACGGTTGTCGGCAGCGCCGGTTCCCATCTTTCCGGCGGTGAACGCCAGCGGATTGCCATCGCCCGCGCCATGCTGAAAAATGCGCCGGTTGTCATTTTGGACGAGGCAACTGCCTATATCGACCCAGAGAATGAGGCGCTGGTGCAGAAAGCCATTTCCACTTTAACTGTCGGCAAGACCCTGATTGTGATCGCACACCGGCTGTCTACCATTGTTGGCGCAGATAACATCGTTGTGGTGAAGGATGGAACCATCCACGCACAGGGTACGCATGAGAAGCTGCTGGAAACCTGCCCCCTCTACCGGGATATGTGGCAGGCGCACATCGGCGCGAAAGACCAGATGTAAGGGGGTGTTGTCAGATGTATGGAACATTGAAAAAAATCTTTGCTTTTGCAGGCAGCAAAAAGGGGCTTCTAAAAAAATCCCTGTTATTCTCATTCCTGTCCGGGCTGTTTTCAGCCATGCAGTTTGCCGCCCTCTTTGTAGTGATCGGCGCGTTAGTATCTGACAACCGGGACGGAAAGTTTTTCTGCATTTCGCTGGGAATTATGGCCGTTTCCCTCATTGGGCGTATCATCACGACCTATTTTTCCACGATGGAGCAGACGGAAACCGGCTATTGCATGGTGGCGGAAAAGCGTATCCACATCGGAGATCGGCTGCGCTACATCCCGATGGGCTACTTCAACAAGAATAGTATCGGGAATATTACCGCCATTGTCACAACAACTTTGGGTGATGTAGAGAACTCAGCAGCCCGTGTCCTGGTGTCAGTGCTGGGCGGTTTTTTCAACTCGGTTGCCCTTGTCATCGTCCTGTTGGTATTTGACTGGCGGATCGGTCTTGTGGCCACTGCCGGTGTCCTGATATACCTTGCGGCGGCGGAACTGGCGCTTCGCAAATCAGCCGCGCTCAGCGGTGTACGCCAGCACACACAGGAGTCCCTTGTGGAGTCTGTGTTGGAGTACATTCAGGGGATGGGGATTGTTAAAGCATTTGGACTGGAACGGGACAGCACGCAGTCTATCGGCAGTGCAATTAAGGCGAGCTGCCGGGATAACCTGAAATTGACAAAGGCCAGTGTTCCCTATGACGCTATCAAACAGGCTGTTGTCCGAGTGTTCAGCGTCCTGTTACTTTTGGCCTCGGTCTGGTTCTGGCTGGACGGCTCCCTGCCGCTGGCCTACGGTCTGATTTTGGTGATTGCTTCTTTCATGGTGTTCAACGATTTGGAGAACGCCGGGAATATGGCCTCTTTGCTGCAAATGCTGGCGGCCTCGATGGATACGGCAAACTCCATTGATGACATGCCGGTAATGGACGAGAAAGGCGCTGATATTACGCCGAAGTCCAGCGAGATCGTGTTTAACAAGGTGGATTTTTCCTACGCAGACCGTAAGATATTAGATCAGGTCAGCTTTACCATTACAGAAAAAACGACTACGGCCATTGTCGGCCCTTCCGGGGCAGGAAAGACAACGATGTGCAACCTGATTGCCCGTTTTTGGGATGTGAATGCCGGGAAGATTACCATAGGCGGTACGGATGTACGAGATTTCAAGCTGGATAGCCTGATGAAGAATATCTCGATGGTGTTCCAGAGCGTGTACCTATTTGCAGATACGATTGAGAATAATATCAAGTTTGGCTGCCCGGATGCTACCCATGAACAAGTGGTTGAAGCGGCGAAAAAGGCTTGCTGCCATAACTTTATTTCTGCCCTGCCGGATGGCTATGACACCGTGATTGGCGAGGGAGGCGGTACTTTGTCCGGCGGCGAGAAACAGCGGATTTCCATCGCCCGCGCCATGCTGAAGGACGCACCTATCATCATTTTGGACGAGGCAACAAGCAGCGTTGACCCGGAGAATGAGGATGAATTGCAGCGGGCTATCGAGGCATTGACCCATGACAAGACCATCATCATGATTGCCCACCGTCTGAAAACCGTCCGCAACGCCGATCAGATCCTTGTACTGGACAACGCTCATATCGTCCAGCGCGGCACTCATGCGGAGCTGATCCAGCAAAAGGGCCTGTATGCCGATTTTGTATCGGCCAGACAGGAGGCCATCGGCTGGAATCTGGCTCAGTAAAGGAGGACTTATGAACCTTTATGCATCTGGAGAAGATTATTTAGAAGCAATTTTGGTTCTCTATAAAAAATTTGGAAGCGTCCGCTCGGTAGACATCGCTCGACACATGGGAGTATCAAAGCCAAGCGTATGCCATGCAGTTAATGTCTTATGTGATGGCGGTTTTCTTACAAAGGACGATAAGCACTTCATTTCTTTAACAGAGGAAGGGCGAAAGGTTGCGGAAAAAATTTATGAACGACATAAATTTTTTAAGGAGCAGCTTATATCTGCGGGAGTAAGACCTAATATAGCGGAAACGGAGGCCTGCCGTATTGAACACTGTATCAGTGACGAATCGTTTCTTAAACTAAAGGAACATCGAGAAAAAGGCAAGGGATGATGGCGAGAACTTACCTATAATAATATAGAAGGTCTTTTTATGATTTTCTACTTATTATTTTGCGTTTCACGTACAGAAAACGTATGTAATAAGTAGAAAAGAAAAAAGGAGAGAAAAGAAACTTCCCAATCTAAGACAGAATGGACAAAGATTTATAATGCACAGAATATAGTAGAGACAGAACAGCTCGTAGAAATGTTAAAGCAAAGTGAAATAGAAGCTTTTTCCCAGGAAGCAGGTGCGAATGTTGCAATGCATGGAGCACCTGGATTTGGAATATATGGTGTGAATATATTCGTGAAAACCGATGATGCAGAGAAGGCAGTACAGCTGATCAAGGAGATTAATAACCAAGAGAATGAAGAAATTTTTTGACATTGTCACATATGCGTGCTAATATGATTATAGAAAAAGTGTGCTGCCGATAAACGGTTAGTCCACATACTTAATTGATTGAAAATAACCGTTCACTTCACGCTGGAGCGGTTATTTTTTTGTCTTGTTATTATCTTTGCCGAATACCTTTGAGTAACGAGGGAGTGAGATATATGGAGCAATTATTGATTGTTGAAGATGATATTGGTTTGAATCAAGGTTTATGCAAAGCACTGAAAGTAGATGATCGGAAGATCATTTCCTGCCAAGACCTGAAAACGGCGAAGGAGCAGCTGCTTTGCGGCGGTGTATCCCTGATCCTGTTGGATATCAATCTGCCGGATGGCAGTGGGCTTGAATTGCTACAGGAGGTCAAGGAAAACACACCCGGGATTCCTGTTATTCTGCTGACTGCCAATGATACCGATCTGGACATCGTGGACGGACTGGAGAGGGGCGCTGATGATTACATTACCAAGCCCTTTTCTCTTTCGGTTTTGCGGGCAAGAGTGAATACCCAACTGCGAAAGCAAGCGTCAAGCCATAAAAATGCACCGATCCATATTGATCTATTTCACTTTGACTTTGAAGCAATGACCTTTTATGTGGGAGATTCAAAAGTGGAATTAAGTAAAACAGAGCAAAAATTACTGCGTCTTCTTGTTGAAAACCGCGGTCAGACCATGACGCGTGGAAACCTTATAGACAAGATCTGGACAGATGGCGCAGAATATGTGGATGAAAATGCTTTGTCTGTTACGATCAAGCGTCTGAGGGATAAGCTTGGGGCACAGAAATACATTAAAACCGTCTATGGAATCGGTTATAGCTGGGTGACAAAAGATGAATAAAAGCGGCATCGTGATCATACTGCTGTGTTTTCTGGCGGCGGCAGCTGTTGTATTATGGGAGCGGAGAAAGGTCAGAAAAACGATGGAAGAAATCGAAAGGATGCTGGACGTTGCCATGACCGGTTCTTTTTCTGAAATCACTTTTGATGAAAGCCAGCTGTCTGCTTTGGAAACAAAGTTTGCACACTATCTTTCTGCCGCAGAAGCATCTTCTCGAAATATGGCACAGGAAAAAGACAAAATCAAATCCTTGATTGCGGACATTTCCCACCAGACGAAAACGCCGATTGCAAACCTGCTGTTATACAGCGAGCTTTTGATGGAGGAAACTCTGCCTGCATCGGCAAAGGAAAACGTGGAAGCACTGTACAAACAATCGGAAAAGCTACGATTTCTGATTGATTCTCTCGTAAAACTTTCCAGACTGGAAAATGGGATCATTTCACTTTCCCCTCAGCAAGCATCACTTCAGCCGCTGCTTGAAAGCGTAGTAGAACAATATGCCGCCAAGGCTTCTGGAAAAGGATTATCCATATATCTGTACGATACAGATATTTCCGCTACATTTGACTTCAAATGGACAGCGGAAGCACTGGCTAATATTGTAGACAATGCCATCAAATATACGGAGCATGGAACAATCACGATTTCTACCGTAAGTTACGAAATGTTTACAAGGATCAATATATCGGATACCGGTTCAGGTATCCCGGAAAACGAGCAGGCAAAGATATTTTCCCGTTTTTATCGTTCAAATGCTGTTCAGGAACAAGAAGGGGTTGGCATTGGCTTATACCTTGCCCGACAGATTATATCCGGCGAGGGTGGTTATATCAAGGTTGCTTCCGTTCCGGGAAAAGGGAGTACGTTTTCCATATTTCTGCCGAAATAACAACAATTCTATCAAAACTGTTAGATTTCATTTTCTGCCGGAAAGAATGTGGAAAGAATCCTATGCGATAATCTGTATGTATCAAAGGATCATTTCCTTTCATACATACAGATTTTTTCATGGAGGTACTCGTTTATGGAGGTTTTACAGGCAAAAGACCTGAAAAAGATTTATGGCTCCGGCAATAACGCAGTTCATGCGTTGGATGGAGTTGATTTAAGTGTGAAGAAGGGAGAGTTTGTTGCAATTGTCGGCACATCCGGATCCGGAAAATCCACGCTGTTGCATATGCTGGGCGGGCTGGATCGCCCTACAAGCGGCACGGTCATGGTGGACGGACAGGATATTTTCTCCCTGAAGGAGGAAGCTCTGACTATTTTCCGCCGCAGAAAAATCGGTTTTGTATTTCAGAGCTACAATCTTGTTCCGGTGCTGAATGTATATGAAAATATCATTCTACCCACTGAACTGGATGGCGGAAAGGTAAACAAGGCTTTTGTGCAGCAGATCGTGCAGACGCTTGGACTGAACGACCGTCTGGATGCGCTGCCCAATCAGCTCTCAGGCGGTCAACAGCAGCGAGTAGCCATTGCCCGTGCGCTGGCAGCGGCACCCGCTATCATTCTGGCAGATGAACCCACCGGCAATCTGGATTCCAAAACCAGTCAGGATGTTCTGAGTCTGCTGAAGGTGAGCAGTCAAAAATTTGCCCAGACCATCGTGATGATCACCCACAACGAAGAAATTGCGCAGATGGCAGACCGCATTATCCGTATCGAAGATGGTCGGATCGTCTCCCAGAACTAACGGGAGGTGGCTACGATGAATGTCAAAAACAGAAAATGTATTCGAAAGCTCAGCTTAAAATCCCTTTATGCGAACCGCCGCCGCAATCTGATCGCCATTTTTGCCATTGCGCTGACAACGCTACTATTTACTTCCATGTTCACCATTGTCTTGTCGTTGAACGCCAGTTATGAAACCTACCAGTTTCGGCAGGTAGGTGGCTATGCACACGGTACCTTTAAAGATGTTTCCCCCGAGCAGGCGGAACGTATCGCTGCTCATCCAAAGGTGAAGGCTGCGGGGGCACGGAAGGTGATCGGCATCACTGTGGATGGCGTCTTTTCCAAAACGCCTGCAGAGATCAGCTACATGGATGCCAACTGCACCAAATGGAGCTATGCCACCCCTACTACCGGGCGGATGCCCGAAAGCGGTAAAGAAGTAGCCATGGATACGGCAGCGTTGCAGCTGCTTGGCGTAACGCCGGAGCTGGGCGCCGAGGTCACGGTTTCCTATTCCATCACGGACAAGGATCAAACCGCCTTTACTGTAACAGATACCTTTACGCTGGTGGGCTATTGGGAATATGATGAACTAATGCCTGTTCACTACATCAACATCAGCCGTGATTACGCAGATGACATCGAAGCGCAGGCAGTGAAAACAGGGTTACAGCCTTTCCGCACCGATTTGAATGTCATGCTGGCCTCCAGCACAAATATTCAAGGGCAGATGGAGCAGGTGGATACCGATCTTGGCTACACATGGGACAGCTATACCGATCCCAACAGCGTCCGGATCGGCGTCAACTGGGGATATACCTCATCCCAGCTGGAGTCACAGCTCGATCCAGAGCTGATGATCGCCATAGCAGCGTTTTTGCTGCTGGTGATTTTCACGGGGTATCTTATCATCTATAACATTTTTCAGATCTCTGTTGCAGGGGATATCCGGTTTTACGGACTTCTGAAAACCATTGGCACAACGCCCCGGCAGCTCAAACGTATCATTCGCCAGCAGGCACTTCTGCTTTGTCTGATCGGCATTCCGGCAGGACTGTTGCTGGGCTACGGCATCGGCGCTGTTCTGGTACCTGTTGTCTTGCGCTCCACCCAGTTGGATGCAGGCATCACCACCATCAGCACTTCGCCTGTGATCTTCCTTGGTTCCATGCTGTTTGCCCTGTTGACGGTGCTTTTGTCCTGTTCCAAGCCCGGAAAAATGGCAGCCAGGGTCTCTCCGGTAGAGGCTACCAAATATACGGATGCGATACAGACTAAGAAAAAACAGCGCAGCACCCGGGGAGCCAAGCTCCATCAGATGTCCTTTGCCAATCTGGAACGAAACAAGAAAAAGACGGTGCTGGTGGTGGTGTCTCTGGCACTGTCAGTGACACTGTTCAATGCGCTGTGTGCCTTTGTGGGAGGCTTCAGCATGGAGAAGTATGTATCCTCCATGACCTGCGCCGATTTTATCGTCAGCACTCCCGACTATTTCCGTTACAACCCGGCAGATGAATTCATCACGCCAGAACAGATCGAGGTGATCGCAGCAAACACAAAGGCCAGTCTTTCCGGCACGGGATATGCTGTGCGAAAAAATGCATACCTGTGGATGACGGAAGATGCTCTGCGGCAGGACTATGCAAGGTACGAAAGCGTCGAGCATTTGGACAGCCATATGAGCCGCATGGAGCACCGGGGCAATATGGTGATGGGAGATACCAGAATCGAGGCTCTGGATAACAGTCTGTTTGACAAGCTGCAAGTGTTCGACGGAGATATTTCTCCTATGCTGGAGCCGGACAATAACGCCATTGCCATTGCGGTTTCTTTGGATGATTACGGCAATCTGCCCAATCCTGAATACTACCCCAAGGTGGGAGACACGATCACGGCTACCTATGCGGATGATGTGAAATATATCGACAGCCGCACCGGGGAACTGTGCAACGAAGACACACCGGAGGAGTACCTTCAGGCAAAATTGTATGGGGCCAGAGATGTAGAGTACACGGTCTGCGCCTTGGTAGAACTTCCGAACTCCATGGGTTATCGTTATGGTGGTATTGGATATAACGCAGTTTTGCCTGTGGACACCGCACAGAGGGACAGCGGTGGTGCAGTCGTTCCGATGCTCTACCTGTTCGACACAGCGGACGAAGCTGACGAGGCCGAAGCAGAGCAATATCTGTCAAAGCTCACGGCCGGTGAGTTTTCGCCCTTGATGTATGAAAGCAAAGCCACGGTTCGCTCTGAGTTTGCTCAGTTCCGGCAGATGTTCCTTCTGATCGGTGGTATCCTCTGTGCTATCATTGGGCTGGTGGGACTCTTAAATTTCTTCAACGCCATGATGACCGGTATTCTTTCCCGCCGCCGGGAATTTGCGGTGCTTCAGGCTGTAGGAATGACGCCCCGACAGCTCAAAACCATGCTGATCTACGAGGGGTTGTTTTACGCAATGTCTTCCGTATCGGTGGCCTTTGTGCTTTCACTGGCGGTGGGACCTCTTGCGGGGAAAATGCTGGGCAGTATGTTCTGGTTCTTTGAGTATCGGTTCACCGTTCTGCCTGTCCTGCTGACAATTCCGGTATTTCTTCTGCTTGGGTGGCTGATTCCCTGCATGATGTATGATAATGCAGCGAAATGCAGCATTGTAGATCAGTTAAGGGATGCTCAATAATTGTTAAGCCAAAATTAGCCCTCTGTCAATGAAAAGGCTGAGGGCTGGAATTCAAATAATAATCAAAGTGACCATTACACTGGCCAGCGGCAAGAAACAGGTCATTTCCGTTACTGTGCAAAAAACAACAGTAAGAACAACAAAGATCACCGGACTGAAATCAAGCGTGACCGTTGCAAGAAATAAAAAACTTACGCTGAAACCGGTCATCGGCCCGATCACTTCCCAGGAGAAGGTTACCTACAGTTCTTCAAATAAGAAGATCACAACGGTAAGTTCCAGTGGTGTGATCACCGGAAAGAAAAAGGGAACAGCCTATATCACAGTGAAATCTGGAAAGATCCGTAAAAAAGTAAAAGTAGTTGTTAAATAAAAATGATTTAAGCAGGAGCTGCCTTTCATGAATACACATGGAATGGCAGCTCCTTTTTTCATTTTTTGCATGTAGTTTTATTTGCAGAAGTAGATTACGATATTAATAGTTGACCAAGAGAGAAGAATGTTTAGATAATATGTTATAGTGATAATGGAAGCATGGTAACAAAAAAAATTATAAAAATAGAAAAAAAGTGCAACCAAACAGAAAAAAATACGTTCTATATAATAGAAAACATTAATATGGCACACTGCAAATAACCTATCTGCATAAAAACACTAATATACAGGGGAGAAATGTGATATGGAAGATATACATATTATAAATTTATTTTTAGAAAGATCAGAAGATGCAATTCGCCAGGTAGAAGTAAAGTACGAAAAATTTTGCTTTAAGATTGCATGGAATATTTTATATAACACAGAAGATTCAGAAGAATGCGTAAATGATACGTGGCTGATAACGTGGAATAAGATTCCGCCCAAAACGCCAACAAAATTATCTGCATTTCTTGGAAAAATAACCAGAAATTTGGCATTGGACAATTTCAGAAAGAAAAATGCTTCAAAAAGAGCAGATACACATATGATGGATATTTGTGGTGAAGTGGAAAAACTGGAAAATACAATAAAGGATTATGTGGAAGAGGATATAAAGAAAAAGGAAATTTTGAATATTTTAGAAAAATTTTTAAGTGATTTAAAAGCAGGGGACAGGGATATTTTTGTCAGGCGATATTGGTATATGGATAATATTAAAGACATTGCAAAAAGACATGGATGCTCTGAGACTAAAATTAAATCCAGTCTTTTTCGAAGCAGAAACAAATTATGGGAAGAGGTGAAAGAAATCATATGAAAAAAGAAAACAATTTTTTGGATCTGATGGGAGAAATAGATGAAAAATTTGTTTACGAAGCTTCCCTGCCATGGAAAAAGCGAAATGTTAATTTGAAATTAAAATTAGCAAAGATTGCAGCAGGAGTTGTAATAGCATTATTGTTAGGAGGATTGGGACATCCGAATGAGATAAAGGCGGCCTGGGAACAGATTACTTCGTGGATTCAAACGGCATTGGGGATTAATGAAAATGTAGAATCATATATAGATAGTGTTGGAAAAACGATTACTAAAAATGGAATTTCTATTACGTTAGATGAAATTGCTGCTGATAAGGAGAATTTATGGGTGGCAATATCTGACAATATAAATGATTCAAAAGAAAAGGATACTATTCTACTAACAGAAGTGGAGATAAATGGAAAAGCGGCACAGTTAGATGGAACATATGCTCTGGAGAAAAAGGAGAACGGAACAGATGGTCAGGTTTGTCATTATAGGCTGGAAGATACAACTATTAAAGACAATACAGCAGATATAAAAATGAAAGTATGGTTATTTGATCCAACAGAAATGGATACTGCAGATACAGAAGATACGGATGACTATATTTTTGAATTTTCATCAAATTGGGTAGAACTGGAGAAGAATACCATAAATGTAAATGTGAATAAAAAAATAAAGATATCTCCAAATCAAAATCTGACGATTTCAAAAATGAGCTTAAACGATTTGGCAAGTACAATTTATGGAAATTTGGATAATAAAGAATATGAAGATTATTATTTAATAGGAACCGACGATAAAGGAAATCAGGGGCTTTATAGAATGACAAATTATGGATACGCAGAGACTGTGTTTGAAGAAAGCAGAAATAATACAAAATACAAAGGAATTTCGCCAGATGCTAAAACGGTGACATTAGAATTATATGTAAATAAAGAAGAAAAAAACAGAACAACATATAAAAAATATGAAACTGGAATAGAAGATACTTACGGAGAAGGCGAAGGACGTGTTTATGAAAGTGATGAAGATCCTCTGGATTTATATAGCCAAGTGGAAGGAAAAATAGAAATTAAAATCAGATGACAAAAGAATAATTTTATCGAAGAGAGGAACAGCCAATATCATCTGCCTTCAGATATTGGCTGTAATATATATGATACATAAAAAATACAAGCAGCAGATAACGATAAGATTCTTATATCAGTCAAGGAAGCCTGTGAACGCACAGGTCTTTCAGAGAAAACCATGAGAACTCTTATGAAGAATAATACCTTCATGGTACGAATTGGGCGAAGAACCCTGATTGATAAGAAAAAATTTCAGAAATGGATAGATCGGCAGTCTTGAAAGGTTTTTGGGGTTGTGTTAAAATTAAGTCCAGTGCCATGCATGATCATCTATTGTTATTAGAAAAAGGATGGTAATGTTATGGAAAAAATCTAAGAGGAAAAGAAATAGGTAAGGGAATCCGACAAAGAAAAGATGGGCGGTAAGAAGCCAGAATCACAATTAAGGGATCTGGCAACCGCCTTTTTCTATCTATGGAACAAATCTTCAGCAGGTGAAAAAGCAAAGAAACATGTATTTGGCGGAAGTTCTCCCAGGTATTCCAGGCTTTGATTCGAGTATGTCCGTTTCAAAATGGTATGAGAAATGGATGGAACTTTATAAGGTTCGGAATCTTAAAGCAACCACGATAAGAAATTATGAAGAAAAGTATGGAAAAGAAAGCTAATTTTACTGATAAAATGACAATTTAGGAAGAGGTTTAAATATTTGGAAAAAGCAAGAAACACTGAAGAAGAGAAAAAAATGGATCAAAAGTGGGTCAAAAAAGAATATAAGGCATCTGAAACCCGCATAAACACTGGGTTTCCGGCTGATACCAGTACATTATCACCGATGATGAAAGAATACGTAAAGACCAAAGAAGAATACAGCGACTGTATCCTTTTTTACCGTCTGGGCGATTTTTATGAAATGTTCTTTGATGATGCGCTGACTGCATCCAAGGAACTGGAGATCACACTTACAGGAAAAGACTGCGGATTGGAAGAGAGAGCGCCCATGTGTGGCGTTCCTTTTCATGCTGCGGAAACTTATATCAACCGATTGATAGAAAAAGGTTATAAAGTTGCCATCTGTGAACAGGTAGAAGATCCGAAAAAAGCCAAGGGTCTTGTAAAACGTGAAGTTGTTCGTATTGTCACACCGGGAACCACACTGGATGCCATGTCACTGGACGAATCCAAAAACAATTATCTGATGTCCATTGTCTCCATCGGAGATCATTTTGGCTGTGCTATTGCAGATATCACAACCGGTGACTGCTTTCTTACAGAGCTGGATAAGCCTCAGAAACTTCTGGATGAGATCAATAAATTCACACCTGCAGAGATCATCTGCAACGATGCGTTTCTTTTAAGTGGTGTGGATGTGGAGGATCTGAAAGGACGTCTTGGAATCTGCGTATTCGCCCTGGATCCCTGGTACTTTGACGATCAGCTGTGTCAGAAAACTCTAAAAGAACATTTCCATGTGGGAAATCTGGAGGGGTTAGGAATTGGTGACTACGACAGCGGGATCATCGCTTCCGGTGCTCTGTTCCTGTATCTGAAAGAAACACAGAAAACAGCACTTTCCCATATGGCAAGTATCCGCCCTTACTCTGCCGAGAAATACATGCTTATCGACAGCTCCAGCCGTCGTAATCTGGAGCTTGTGGAAACCATGCGCGAAAAACAGAAAAGAGGTTCTCTTCTCTGGGTACTGGACAAGACCAAAACAGCTATGGGAGCCAGAACACTTCGGTCTTATGTGGAACAGCCTCTGATCGATGCAGATGAAATCGAAAAGAGACTGGGTGCTCTGGAAGAACTGAATGAAAAACCCATGGAACGGGATGAGATCCGGGAATATTTAAACCCGATCTATGATCTGGAACGTCTGATCAGCCGTATCAGTTACAAATCCGCTAATCCGAGAGATCTGGTTTCTTTTGCCTCTTCTCTGGAAATGCTTCCTTATATAAAACAGGTCCTGGCAGAATTCAAATCTCCACTGCTTACTAAGATCAACGAAGATATGGATCCTCTGACAGACATTACCTCGCTGATCCGGAACTCTATCACCGATGATCCGCCTCTTGCCCAGAAAGACGGTGGCATTATCCGGGAAGGATATAATGAAGATGTAGATAAATTCCGCCGTTCCCGGACAGATGGAAAGAAATGGCTTTCTGAGCTGGAGGCAAGAGAGAGGGAACGTACCGGTATCAAAAGCCTGAAGATCAAGTACAATCGTGTATTTGGTTATTCTCTGGAAGTTACCAATACTTTCAAAGATCTTGTGCCGGAGGATTATATCCGCAAACAGACCCTTACCAATGCAGAGCGTTATATCACTCAGGAACTGAAAGATCTGGAAGATCTGATCCTTGGAGCTGAGGATAAGCTTTATGCGTTGGAATTTGAACTGTTTTCCAGTATCCGTGATCAGGTTGGAGCGGAAGTTGTCCGTATCCAGCGCACTGCAAAAGCAGTGGCTGCACTGGATGTTTTCGCTTCTCTTGCACTGGTTGCCCAGAGGAATAATTTCGTCCGGCCAAAGATCAATGAGACAGGCCTCATTGATATCCGAAACGGCCGTCATCCGGTTGTGGAGCAGATGATCGAAAATGATATGTTCATTCCAAACGATACGTATCTTGACAACCACAAAAAACGGATCTCCATTATCACAGGACCAAACATGGCCGGAAAATCCACATATATGCGCCAGACAGCCCTGATCGTACTGATGGCACAGATTGGAAGTTTTGTTCCGGCAGACAGTGCAAACATCGGTGTGGTTGACCGGATCTTCACCCGTGTAGGTGCATCTGATGACCTTGCAAGCGGACAAAGTACCTTTATGGTGGAAATGACGGAGGTTGCCAATATTCTTCGCAATGCCACTTCCCGTAGCCTTCTGATCCTGGATGAGATCGGACGTGGAACCAGTACTTTTGACGGCCTCTCCATTGCCTGGGCAGTGATCGAACATATCAGCAATACCAAGCTCTGCGGTGCCAAAACCTTATTTGCGACCCATTATCATGAGCTTACCGAACTGGAGGGAAAACTTTCCGGTGTCAACAATTACTGTATTGCTGTCAAAGAAAAGGGTGACGATATCGTATTTCTTCGTAAGATCGTAAAAGGTGGCGCTGACAAGAGTTATGGTATCCAGGTGGCCAAGCTTGCCGGTGTTCCGGATTCCGTGATCCAGCGTGCCAAGGAACTTGTGGAAGAGCTCAGTGACGCAGATATCACCGCAGCGGTAAAAGACCTGACTGCTCCGAAAAAGAAGCAGAAGATCACCTATGATCAGGTGGATATGGCACAGATGTCACTCTTTGACACGGTGCAGGATAATGATATCATCGAAGAGATCAAAGGCCTGGAGATTGGCAACCTGACTCCAATGGAGGCCCTGAATATTCTCTATAATCTGCAGAACAAAATAAAGAACCGGTGGTGATACCTTGAGAAAAATTGCAGTTTTAGACCAGAATACCATTGATAAGATCGCAGCAGGTGAAGTTGTGGAGCGGCCTTCTTCTGTTGTAAAAGAACTTGTGGAAAATGCTATTGACGCAGGAGCTACCGCCATCACAGTAGAGATCACAGATGGTGGAAAAAAGCTGATCCGTATCACAGATAACGGCTCCGGAATGGAAGCAGAACAGGTTCCCCTTGCTTTTCTACGTCATGCTACAAGCAAGATTGAAAAAGTGGAAGACCTGACACATATTGCCTCCCTGGGCTTTCGTGGCGAGGCTCTTTCCAGTATTGCCGCAGTTTCCCAGGTAGAACTGATCACAAAAACTCCTTCTGCCATCAGCGGTACCCGCTATGTGATCGAAGGTGGAAAAGAACAGTCTTTGGAGGAGATGGGCGCACCGGAGGGAACCACCTTCCTGATCCGGAACCTTTTTTACAACACACCTGCAAGAAGCAAATTTCTGAAATCCGACATGACAGAAGCCGGTTACATCAATACGCTGATGGAACAGCTGGCGCTTTCCCATCCGGAAATTTCCTTTAAATATATCCAGAATCGTCAGGTGAAACTTTCCAGTTCCGGAAATTACAGCGTAAAGGATGTGATCTACAGCGTTTACGGACGGGAGATCGCCAAAGCACTTCTGGAAGTCTCCTATGAAAATGATTTTATGAAGATCGAAGGCTTTGTGGGAAAACCGGAGATTTCCAGAGGAAACCGCACTTTTGAGAATTATTATATCAATGGCCGGTATGTAAAAAACAAGATCATTACCAAGGCTATTGAGGATGGGTATAAAGGACTGGTCATGCAGCATAAATTTCCATTTGTTTCCCTTCGGATCGAAATGGATGGTAATGACCTGGACGTTAATGTACATCCGGCAAAAAGAGAAGTGCGTTTTGCCAGAGAAACCGAAGTTTATACGGCTATCTATGAAACTGTTCGTAAGGTACTGACTCACAGAGAACTAATCCCGCAGGTATCTGTGGGAAAAGACGAACCGACATCTCACAACGAGCAGATGAAGCCAGGAAATGTTCCGGAACCTTTCGAGGTAAAAAGACGGCAGGAGATGTACGGACACCAGAACCGGACGGCGAATATAGCTTCCCATATTGCACCGACAGCTTCTGAAGTACGTACATCGCCGGTTTCATCGATACCTTATAATAAGTTGACAAATAGTACAGCCTCCTATGGCTCAGCTGAAACAGCTCACAGTTCTTCAGATTCTTTTACAGATAAATACAGGCATATGGGTTCTCTGCGGGAAAATCCCGTATATAGATCTCAGCCCTTTACAAAAGAAGAAGAGGAAATGTTTTCCGGCACACTGAAGGACGGAAAAAAAGAGACTTCCGCTGTAGAAACAGCTGATCCAGAAGTGATATCTGAAAAACCTGCCGAATCGACATCTCCTGAGATAAACAGCGAGCCGATCAAATCCCTGGAACAGAAAACGCAAAAACAGCTGGAACTTTTCGAAGAACGGCTTCTTGCCCCGGAATCCAGAAGCCGCCACAGGCTGATCGGACAGCTGTTTGACACCTACTGGCTGGTACAGTTCGAAGATAATTTTTATATCATTGACCAGCATGCGGCCCATGAAAAAGTATATTATGAGCGGTTCGTAAAGCTGTTCCAGTCTCAGAACATCCAGTCTCAGTACGTAAGCCCTCCGCTGATCGTTTCACTCAGCCTTGAGGAAGAAAACCTGTTAAAAGCAAACGAAAAATATTTTCGGGATTTCGGTTTTGAGATCGAACCTTTTGGGGGAAGAGAGTACAGTATCAGTGCGGTGCCATCCAGTCTTCTGGGAATGACAGAGGAAGAGCTGTTTCTGGAAATGCTGGACCATCTCACTGCAGACGGCTCCAAAGATGCATTTGAACTGTTTACCGCAAGGCTTGCAACTATGGCCTGCAAAGCTGCTGTAAAAGGCAATCATTCCATGTCACCCCAGGAAGCCGACAAGCTGATCGATGAACTTCTGACACTGGAAAATCCTTATAACTGTCCTCATGGAAGACCAACCATCATTGCCATGAGTAAGACAGAGATTGAAAAAAAATTTAAACGTATCGTGTAAGATACCTATCATAAACGGAGAAAATCTATGAAAAAACCTCTTATCGTCCTTACCGGACCTACTGCCGTGGGAAAAACAAAACTTTCCATTGCCCTTGCAAAAGCAGTAAACGGAGAGATCATCTCCGCAGATTCCATGCAGGTTTACCGCCATATGGATATTGGTTCCGCCAAGATCACACCGGAAGAAATGGATGGCGTCCCTCATCATCTGGTGGATGTGTTGGAGCCCACAGAAGATTTTAATATTGTCCTTTTCCAGCAGATGGCAAAAGAAGCCATGGAAAAAATTTATGATAAAGGCCGGATCCCGATCCTGGTAGGCGGCACGGGATTTTATATTCAGGCCGTAACCAGAGATATTGATTTTACCAGTTCCAACCAGGATGACCATTACCGCAGGGAGCTGGAAGAGCTGGTAGAACAAAAAGGCCCTTCATTTCTTCATGATATGCTTGCACAGGTTGATCCCAAGTCAGCCCAGGACATCCATGAGAACAATGTCAAGCGAGTGATACGCGCCCTGGAATTTTATAAACAGAACGGTACCAGGATCTCCGAACATAATGAAGAGCAGAAAGAACATACCAGCCCCTATGCCCTGGCATACTTTGTCCTGAACGCACCCCGCCCCCTTCTCTACGAACGCATAGACACAAGAGTGGATGAGATGTTGAAAAACGGGCTTGTAGAAGAAGTAAAAAAGCTCCGGGAAATGGGCTGCCACAGAGGAATGGTTTCGATGCAGGGACTGGGCTATAAAGAAATCCTGGACTGGATGGACGGAGAATACCCTTACGAGGAAGCCGTTCGCATCCTGAAACGTGACACCAGACATTTCGCCAAACGCCAGCTTACCTGGTTCCGAAGAGAAGGCGAGGTAACCTGGGTAGATAAAGATAACTTTGATTACGATGACAGCCGGATCCTTTCCTACATGCTTTCTGTATGCAGAGAAAAAGGGATCCTGCCTGCCAAATAAAATAAAAAAGGAAAAATGATCATGAAAGAATTATATGCACAGCTTGGAATCTCTTCCGCAGTTTACGATTTCGGTAAAACTGTAGAAGATTCCCTGAAAGAACGTTTTGAAAAATTTGATAAAACTGCAGAGTATAACCAGATGAAGGTTATCCATGCCATGCAGAAAAACCGTGTCAGTGAGGCATGTTTCGGAGCTTCCTCCGGTTATGGCTACAATGACCTTGGACGCGAGACCCTGGAGCAGGTCTATGCGGATACATTCCACACAGAAGCCTGCCTGGTCCGCCCGCAGATCACCTGCGGAACCCACGCACTTGCCATTGCACTGTTTGGAAACTTACGCCCGGGCGATGAGCTTCTTTCCCCTGTAGGCAAACCATATGATACTCTGGAAGAAGTCATCGGGATCCGTCCGTCCAACGGTTCTCTTACAGAATATGGTGTAAAATACCGTCAGGTAGACCTTCTTGAGGATGGTACCTTTGATTACGAAAATATCAAAAAGGCAGTCAATGAAAAAACAAAACTGGTAACCATTCAGCGTTCCAAAGGCTATCAGACTCGTCCTTCCTTCTCTGTAAAACAGATCGGTGAGCTGATCGCTTTTGTAAAGAAGATCAAACCGGATGTGATCTGCATGGTAGATAACTGCTACGGTGAGTTCGTAGATACCATAGAGCCAAGTGATGTAGGTGCAGATATCATGGTGGGTTCCCTGATCAAAAATCCAGGCGGCGGTCTTGCCCCTATCGGCGGATATATCGCCGGAAGAAAAGACTGTGTGGAAAACGCTTCCTACCGTATGACCTGCCCGGGACTGGGCATGGAAGTGGGGGCAACCCTTGGTGTAAACCGTTCTCTGTACCAGGGATTTTTCCTTGCACCGATGGTTACCAAAGGAGCTTTAAAAGGCGCCGTTTTTGCAGCAAACATTTACGAAAAACTTGGTTTCCCGGTGGTACCGAACAGCACAGAACCACGTCAGGATATCATCCAGGCAGTCACCCTTGGAACACCGGAAGGTCTTGTAGCATTCTGCCAGGGTATCCAGGCTGCAGCACCGGTAGACAGTTTTGTGACACCGGAACCGTGGGATATGCCAGGGTATGACAGTCAGGTCATCATGGCTGCAGGTGCTTTCATCCAGGGTTCTTCCATCGAGCTTTCTGCCGATGGTCCTATGAAACCACCTTATGCTGTTTATTTCCAGGGTGGTCTTACCTGGGAGCATGCTAAACTTGGAATCCTGAAATCTCTTCAGTATATGGTTGATAAGGAACTTGTGAAATTATGAAAAAATCCGAAGGACAGGACTTAAAAAAGCAGGTCTTTGTCGTAGGAGCAGGTGCTTCCGGCCTTATGGCGGCTATTCAGGCTGCCATAAACGGAGCAGCGGTTACGGTTCTGGAACAGAATGACCGTCCCGGAAGAAAAATCTGTGCTACAGGAAATGGACGCTGTAATATGACAAATCTGAACCAGGATGAAAACGCTTACCGGGGATCCCATCCGGAATTTGTCAAAGATGCCTTGGCACAGTTTCCTGTGGAAAAGACTCTGGAATTTTTTCAGGAACTGGGAATCTGTACCACAGACCGCGACGGATGGATCTATCCCCGGAGCAGCCAGGCGCAGAGTGTGGTAGATGTTCTTACCATGAAAGCACGCAGCCTGAAAGTAAAACTGAAAACCAATCAGACTGTTACCGGCGTGTCTTTCACAAACGGACAGTGGAAGATCCATACTGACGGATGGACCTACAATGGTGATGCCGTGATTCTTGCAAACGGTTCCCGCGCCTCTTCCGTTGCAGGTTCCAGTGAAAGTGGATACAAAATCGCAGAAAGTCTCGGACATCATCTGATCGAACCTCTTCCAGCTCTGACAGCTTTGAAATGTAAGGGAAATTCTTTTTCCGGCTGGAGTGGTGTGCGGACAGAAGGTAAGATAACCCTTTATATAGATGGCATTCCGGCAGCCTCTCAGCAGGGAGAACTGCAGCTTACCGATTACGGTGTATCCGGGATCCCGGTATTTCAGATTTCCCGCTACGCCATCCGAGCGGTTCACGAAAACAAAAACGCAGAGCTTTCCATAAATTTTTTTCCGGAACTGAACCAGAAAGAACTGGAAGAATACCTGGAACAGAGAAAAACAGCCTGCCCTTATAAAACAGAAAAAGAACTTCTCATCGGACTTTTTCCGGAAAAACTGATCCGTGTCTTATGTGCACAGAAGGATCTGATCCATGGGATCAATGATTTTCGCCTTCCGGTAAAAGACAGCCTTTCTTTTGAACAGGCACAGGTTTGTTCCGGCGGCGTGGATACTTCTGAAGTTCAAAGTAAAACCATGGAATCCAGACTTCATAAAGGCCTTTATTTTGCCGGAGAACTCCTTGATATTGACGGCACCTGCGGTGGATACAACCTGCAGTGGGCATGGTCAAGTGGAGCTACCGCCGGTATCTGGGCAGCAAAGGAGGAATAACAATGATCCGGATCACACAGTTGAAGCTTCCCATCACCCATACAGAAGAGCAGCTTCACAGAAAAATAGCGAAAACACTTCGCCTTGGAAATCAGCCGTTCACTTATGAGATCCGAAAACAATCTCTGGATGCCCGGCATAAAGAGGACAAAAAATTTGTCTATACTGTAGACATTAAAGTGGATAATGAATCCCGTGTTTTAAAAAAGGTTCACGATAAAAACATTATGTTAACCGCAGAGAAAAAGTATCATTTTCCGACACCTGGTTCTGAAACATTGTCCCATCGACCGGTAGTGATCGGAAGCGGACCGGCCGGATTATTCTGCGCCTGGTATCTGGCAAAAGCCGGATACTGTCCATTGGTACTGGAACGTGGAGAAGAAGCAGATAAACGCCAGGAAACTGTAGAAAATTTCTGGAAGAACGGCATCCTGGATCCGGATTCCAATGTGCAGTTCGGAGAAGGCGGTGCGGGAACTTTTTCCGACGGAAAGCTGAATACTCTGGTAAAAGATACCTACGGAAGAGGAAAAGAAGTCCTTTCCAGATTTGTAGAAGCAGGAGCTCCATCTGAAATCCTTTACCAGCAGAAACCCCACCTTGGTACGGATCAGCTTGTGGGAATCGTTCAGTTTATGCGCCATCAGATTGAAGAAATGGGCGGGGAATTCCGATTCCGTTCCACAGTGACTGATCTGGTGGTCCGTGACCAGAAACTTGCGGCTGTCATCGTCAATGAAAAAGAAGAAATACCGGCAGAAATCTGCGTTCTTGCTCCCGGCCACAGTGCCAGAGATACTTTTGCCATGCTGAACAAGCACAATCTTTCCATGGAGCCAAAATCTTTCGCAGTAGGAGTACGAGTGGAACATCCACAGACCATGATCAACCAGGATCTTTACGGAGAGCCGGAAAATGATTACCTGGGCGCAGCCAGCTACAAAGTTACCCATACACTGGAAAACGGACGTGGCGTTTATTCTTTTTGCATGTGTCCCGGTGGCTATGTGGTAAATGCTTCTTCTGAGGAAGGCATGCTGGCAGTAAATGGGATGAGTTACCAGGCACGTGACAGCCGTAATGCCAACAGTGCCATCATCGTTACAGTAAATCCTTCTGATTTTCCGGAGGAAGGCGTTCTTGGAGGAATCGCACTCCAACGAAAGCTGGAACGTGCTGCCTGGGAAGCCGGAAACGGAAAAGTTCCGGTACAGCTTTTCAAAGATTACTGTGCGCATAAGAAAAGTATCAAACTTGGAGATGTGAGCCCCTGTATCAAAGGAGCCTATACACTTACCGATGTCCGCAGCATTTTCCCGAAAGAGATCGGGGATTCCATTGAAGCCGGAATCCATGCTTTTGGAAAAAAACTTTCCGGTTTTGACCGGCCGGATGCATTGCTGGAAGGAGTAGAAAGCCGTACATCTTCTCCTGTCCGGATTGTGCGGGAACCAAAAAAACTCACTTCCAATATAGAAGGAATCTACCCCTGCGGAGAGGGCGCTGGTTACGCCGGTGGCATTACATCTGCAGCAATGGACGGAATTAAAGTGGCAGAAGCAGTAGCTTCCATTTATGCCCTGCCTGTAAATAAAATGTGAAAAAAGTGGAAATTTCCGGGATAGAGTGTACATTCCTGCTTTTTTATGCTAAAATAACTTCTGCGATTTTGCATACCCTTCTTCGAGAGCGAAAAGGGAAATCATATGAAAGATACTATAATGGAAATGCCAGATTATCAGCGCCCGTATGAAAAATGTCTTCGGGAGGGAGAACAGTCTTTAAGCGATCGTGAGCTTCTTGCTGTGATCCTGCGCTGTGGCGTACAGGGATTAAGTTCTCTGACACTGGCTGATAAAATCCTTAATTTATCGGAACAAACAGGTCATTCCGGACTTTTGGGTCTGTTTCATGCTTCTGTACCGGAGCTGATGAAGATCCATGGGATTGGCAAGGTAAAAGCCATACAGCTGAAATGCATCGGGGAGCTTTCCAAACGTATGGCAACTGCTGCAGCGAAGCCGGAACTGTCTTTTCAGCATCCTGTCACAATTGCAAAGTATTATATGGAACAGCTTCGTCACGAAGAACAGGAATTATTGTACTGTATGATGCTGGACGGACATAATCATCTCACAGGAGAGCAGCTTTTAAGCCGTGGGACTGCCACCGCCACACTGATCACTCCAAGAGAAGTTTTTGTAGAAGCTGTAAAATATCATGCTGTAAATTTGATCCTTGTGCATAATCATCCAGGCGGTGATCCTTCCCCCAGTCAGGCCGATCTGGAAGTCACCAGACGGGTTTTCGAATCTGGTGAGCTTCTTGGAATCCATCTGTTGGATCATATTATCATTGGAGATCACAGGTACATCAGTTTCCGGGAAAAGGGGATTTTTGATGAGTATATTAAGTGAAGGGGCAGATTTATGCTTTTTAGAAATAATTACGGGGTAGACCTGGGGAGCAGCTCTGTAAAAGTCTATTCTTTTTTCAGAAATAAAACTTACATAGAAAAAAACATGGTTGCCTACCGGGGGCGTCGAATCCTTGCTATTGGAAATGAGGCCTATGAAATGTTTGAAAAATCACCTTCGGATATTTCTGTAGATTCTCCCATGGCTTTTGGAATGCTTGCGAATCTCGAATTACAGGAAATCGTACTTTACAGCATGTTGAAAAAGATCGATCATACATCCGGCCTTGGTGCGGATATGTTTTTTTCGGTTCCTCTTGATATGACGGCCATTGAAAAAAGAGCCTACTATCATCTGGTCAATGGACACTGGCTTAGAAAAAACCGGGTTTTCATGGTAGAATCTCCGATTGCAGATGCGGTAGCCATGAACATCAATCTTGAAAAAAATGAAGGCAGTATGGTTGTAAACATTGGTGCACAGAGTACAGAATTTTCAATCCTTACAGATGGCAAGATCATCATAAGCCGTAAGATCCCTCTTGGAGGCCGGCAGATGAATGAATCCATCTGCAGTGAGATTCGTAAACATTACAATCTGCAGATCGGAACACGTACGGCCAAACGCCTGAAAGTAGTCATGGGACGGCTTAACGACCAGAAAAAGGAAGCCCGGAAAGTTGTAGGAATCGACAGCGTTTCCGGACTTCCCAGAGAAGAAGTTGTTTCCGCCTATGTTGTTAATGAGGGAATCACCAATTGCGTAAATCAGATCGCGGCAGAAATGAAAACATTTCTGGAACGTACACCACCACAGATTGCCTATCATATTGCAAAAGAGGGAATTTACCTTACCGGTGGCAGTACTCGACTTCCATATATCGACAACTATCTGGCAAGTTATACAGGATTTGCCTTTAATCTTTCTGATCTGTACGAAACTTCTGCTGTACATGGACTGGAAAAGATCATTCACGACAGAGAACTGCGCAGATGGGCACAGCCTGTAAAGCAGAAAAAACTGTAAAGGGGCATATATAATGAAAAACATCCGAAAAAAAGTGCGTTTTCATTTTAATTTAAAAAGCAAACATCTTCTGGTAATCATGACACTTTTCTGTGGAAGCTGTATTGTTGCTACCGCAGCTTCCGGAACAACTTCAGCACCTTTGCAGAATGTGGCCGGATTTCTGGTTGTTCCCTTTGAAAAGGGCATTTCCGGTGTCAGTAATATGTTCGGAGATGTAAAAAACAGTCTTCGTGATAAGCAGGACGTACTTCAGGAAAACGAGGAACTTAAAAATCAGATCAACAGTCTTACCGAACAGAATAATATCCTGATCCAGGATCAGACAGAACTTACCAGGCTGAAAGAACTTTATAATCTTGATCAGGAATACACTGATTATCCAAAAGTTGCGGCAAGGATCATCTCCAAAGATCCAGGCAACTGGTACGATACATTTATGATCAATAAAGGTACTAATGATGGAATCCGTGTTGACAACAACGTAATTGCAGGAAAAGGACTTGTCGGGATCGTCACGGAAGTTGGCCCATCATGGGCTACCGTTCGTTCCATTATTGATGACAGCAGTAATGTCAGTGCCATGGCTGTCAGCACTTCTGATAATTGCGTTGTTACCGGAGATCTGGAGCTGATCGATGAGGGAAAACTGAGTTTTGAACAGCTCTATGACCAGGATAACAAAGTAACCGTGGGAGAACGTATTGTCACTTCAAATATCAGCGAAAAATACGTGGAAGGATTGTTTATCGGTTATGTCAGCGAAATCCAACAGGATCCCAATAACTTGACAAAAACAGGTACGATCGTTACACCCGTTGATTTCGGCCATCTGAAAGATGTGTTTGTCATTACCGTCAATAAACAGGACGCAATAGACAAAACGGAGGATGCGTCCAATGAAAAATAAAATAGTATTATTTATTACCATTATTGTCTGTTTTTTCCTGCAATGTACAATAATGGATTACATTTCCATTGGTTCCATTACGCCAAACCTGCCTTTGATCCTGTGTGTAGCCATGGGATTGATGCGCGGAAGAAAAGTCGGACTTTGGACAGGATTTTTTTCAGGACTTTTTATTGATCTTTTTTACGGATCACTGTTTGGTTTCTATGCGCTGATTTATATGTATGCAGGATATATCAGCGGCTACGCATTCCGCAGCTTTTATGATGATGATCTGAAAGTTCCGCTTTTTCTTGTAGCAGGAACAGATCTTCTTTATAATCTGTCTGTATACGGCCTTCAGTTTCTTCTCCGGGGCCGACTTGGATTTTTGACCTACATATACAGAATTATTATCCCCGAGATTGTTTATACGGTTTTTCTCACAATTATCGTATATCGGATATTTTACTGGATCAACTACCACTTAATGGATACTGTAAGGAAAGAAAGTGAGTCTATTTGGGAATTAAAATAAAAAAAATCATCAAAAAAATCCGTCTGAAACGTACTACTGTTCTTGTGATCGTATTTGTTTTTCTTTCATCTGTTCTTGTTCGGCAGCTTTTCAGCCTGCAGATCATACAGGGAGAAGACTATATCAGTAAATTTCAGACACGTACCACAAAAACACGTGTGATCAAAAGTACACGAGGAAATATCTATGACCGAAACGGCACTGTTGTAGCTTCCAATGTTCTTGCCTATTCTGTTACTTTTGAAGATAGTGGAACATATAACAGCACACGTGAAAAAAATCTGGCATTAAATGGTATCGCATACCAGGTATTGCAGATTCTCTCCAAAAACGGGGACAGTTTGGCCGACAATTTTCATATTATTGTTAATGATCACGGTGATTATGCTTTCGATGTGGAGGAAGGTTTTACTCTGAACCGTTTTCGTGCAGATGTTTATGGTGAAGCACAGATTGATAATCTGAGTGATGAGCAGAAAAACGCAACTGCAGCACAAATGATGGATTATCTTACAGGAAGCAATGGATTTTCCATTGTACTCTACGGAAAAGATGCCTATACTGACGAAGAGCTGGCAGCGCATTCTCTCCCCAAAGAGCTTACCAAACAGGAAATCCTTGAAATTGCGATCATGCGCTATCAGCTGAATACGAACAGTTTCAAAAAATATATGCCGGTAACGATTGCAACGAATGTCAGCGAAAAATCAGTTGCTGCCATAAAAGAAAATCAATCCGCACTTCAGGGAATTGATATTGTGGAAGATTCCACAAGGCAATATGTGGAAGATGAGAGTATGGCACCGATTCTTGGCTATACCGGTCAGGCTTCTTCTGAAGAACTGGAAACTCTTCGGAAAGATAATCCGGATTATTCCAATGATGCCATTGTCGGAAAAGCCGGGATTGAACAGTATATGGAACTTCAGCTTCAGGGAAAAGACGGTGAAGAAACCGTTACAGTTGATAATCTTGGAAAAGTTCTTGATATTGATAATTCCAAAACTGTTGAGCCAATAGCCGGAAACGATGTGTATCTCACCATTGATTCTGACTGGCAGAAGAGTATTTACCAGATTCTTGAGCAGCGTGTAGCCGGTATTGTTCTTTCCAAACTGACCCCTGATAAGAGTTTTGATTATGAAGCAGAGAAAGACGCAAGTAAAATCACAATTCCAATCTACTCTGTATATAATGCTCTTATTGCCAACAGCGTTATTGATATCAATAAATTCAGTAACGATGATGCATCCGATACAGAAAAAAATTTGTATGCCAAATTTCAGCAAAAACAGCAACAGGTTTTTGATACAATAAGTAACAGGCTGACAGGAGATAATCCTCCGGCATATAAAGACGAAGACTCACAAATGCAGGAATATCTTACCTATATCTGTGATGATCTTTTAACAAACACATTAAACATACTGAAAAGTGATTCCATTGATACCTCTGATGAAACATATAAAGCATGGAAAAATGATGAGAGCATCAGTTTGAAAGATTATCTGAATTATGCTGCCAGTCAGAACTGGATTGATATTTCTCAGATTTCCACTTCTAATGAATATCTGGATTCTGAAGAAATCTATCAGGCACTGACAAATTATATTATCGACTATCTGAAGACAGATACCGGATTCTCCAAGCTTCTGTACAAATATATGCTTCAGGAAGACACCATCAGTGGTGAAGAACTTTGTGTTGTTCTGTATGAACAGGGAGTTCTTTCCAAAGAAGATGAGCTGTATCAGACAATGCTTTCCGGAGGTCTGGATGCATATACCTTTATGTATCGAAAGATTGCCAGTCTTGAGATCACTCCAGCTCAGCTTGCACTGGCACCATGTTCTGCTTCTGCTGTTATTACTGATACTACAAGTGGAGATGTTCTTGCCTGCGTTTCCTATCCTGGTTATGATAATAACAGACTGACCAATAATATGGATACTGATTATTATGCCAAATTATCAACTGATCTTTCTAGTCCGTTTTTTAATAAGGCAACTCAGCAGAGAACGGCTCCAGGTTCTACATTGAAGATATTATCTACCGTTGCAGGCATGTCAGAAGGTGTTATCGATGACGGTACTTATATTGAATGTACAGGAAGTTTCGATCTTGTAACACCACCGATCAACTGCTGGAATAAACAGGGGCACGGAGCTCTGGATATCCGTGGAGCGATCGAGCAGTCCTGTAACGTATTTTTCAGTACGATCGGTTTTGAACTTGGAAAAGATTCCGAAGGAAACTTTTCTGAAGCAAGAAGTCTTGGTATGCTTCAGAAGTATGCATCCCTTATGGGACTCGACAAAAAAACTGGCATTGAAATTTCTGAAGCTTCTCCTCAGATTTCAGACAAAAACGCAGTTCCTTCCTATATGGGACAGGGTACGAATATGTTTACCACCAGCCAGCTTGCAAGATATGCTTCAACGATCGCTACATCCGGTACGATCTACAAGCTTTCTCTGCTGGACCGTGTAACAGATTCCAAGGGCAAACTGATCAAGGAATATCCTTCTGAAACAGAGGGACAGCTGGACATTTCCAGCAATATATGGGATGATATCCATGATGGTATGTACCGTGTAGTGCAGACTCATGATCAGTTTAACAGACTTGGTGTGGAAGTTGCCGGAAAAACCGGTACTGCCGAAATTGATTACTATCATCCAAATAATGCTCTTTTCGTGGGATATGCTCCGGTTTCCGAACCGAAATACGCAATATCCGTTCGAATCGCAAACGGATATGCATCCGGTAATGCCTGCCTTGCAGCTAATGATATTTTTAAATACATTTTCGGACTTGCAGATGAAAGCACCATTCTCACTGGTTATGCCGCAAGCGACACCAGTAATGTATCGAATGACTAAACAAACTTTATGAGGATACCAGAAGTGTGGAACATTTTAATGGGAGGAATCAGAAAATATGAGTGAGGTCATTGTCATTACATCCGGAAAAGGCGGCGTGGGTAAAACCACTACGGTAGCAAATATCGGGACCGGACTGGCGGCCATGGGAAAACGGGTTGCTGTTGTGGATACGGATATCGGACTTCGAAACCTGGATGTTGTTATGGGACTTGAAAACCGTATTGTTTATAACCTGGTAGATGTCATCAATGGAAGCTGTCGCCTGAAACAGGCTCTGATCCGTGACAGACGGCATCAGGATCTGTACCTTCTTCCTTCTGCACAGACAAAGGACAAGACTGCTGTATCACCGGAACAGATGATCAAGCTTACGGACGATCTCAGGGAGGAATTTGATTATGTTCTTCTGGATTGTCCTGCCGGAATTGAACAGGGATTTAAAAATGCGGTAGCCGGTGCAGATCGTGCCCTTGTGGTAACAACTCCGGAGGTTTCCGCAATCCGTGATGCAGATCGTATCATAGGTTTGCTGGAATCCGGAGGGATTCGGGATATCCGGCTGATTATCAACAGGCTCAGGCCTGAAATGATCGCAAAAGGAGATATGATGTCAGTAGAAGATGTCCTGGAAATCCTTGCTGTAGATCTGATCGGTGCCATTCTTGATGATGAACAGATTGTAATTTCCACAAATCAGGGTGAACCACTGTCTGGGAAAAATTCACAGGCAGAGGAGGAATACCGCAATATCTGTCGACGACTTATTGGAGAAGATGTTCCCTATACTACCGTCCGGCGAAAAAGCAGTGTATTCCAACGGCTTGGCAGTATTTTTCGCAGATAAATAAGCACTGCCAGATTATCTTTTCATCACAGAGGGAGGAATAAATATGCGGTTTTTCTCCGAAAAAAAACGCTCCGCAGGTTATGCCCGTGACCGAATGAAACTTCTTCTTGTATCGGAACGCATAGACTGCTCTCCACAGATGATGAAACTTTTGCGGAATGACCTCATACATACCGTAAAAAAATACGTTGTAATTGATGAAACAAGGGTGACCATACAGATTTCACAGGAACCACCTGTTCTGCATGCTGTCATACCTGTACTTAAGAAAAGGGATGCATAATTTATGATTAAACAGTATAAGCTGCGGTTTTACAACTTTCGTCTGGTAGTTTTTCTTCTGGCGATCAGCTTTATTGGAATCCATCTTGTAGGAACAGCTGCCGATTATCTTCGCACCCGTCAGCTTCTGGGTGTAATCATTGGAGTAGTCTTTATGCTGCTTCTTTCACTGATGGACTACTCCTGGTTGCTGAATTTTCAATGGATCATGTATGGTTTTAATATTGTAATGCTTCTGGCGGTTCGTTTCTTCGGCTCAAGTGCCAACGGCGCAGCAAGATGGGTGGATCTTGGTTTTATTCGCTTCCAGCCGACAGAGTTATCTAAAATCATCATTATCCTGTTTTTTGCAAAATTTTTCATGGATCACGAAGATGATCTGAATACATTGAAAACTCTGGCACAGTCAGCAGTTCTTCTGGTAATTCCGTTAATGTTGATCTATGTACAGCCAGATATGAAAAATACAATTACTGTAGTAATTCTGTTCTGTATTCTGATCTATATTGCAGGACTCAGTTACAAAATTATCGGAGGAGCGGCTCTGATTGCAATTCCTCTTGCAATTATTTTTCTGTCGATTGTTGTACAGCCGGATCAGAAACTGATTCAGGATTATCAGAGAAACCGTATTATGTCGTTCCTGTATCCGGAGAACGAAGAATATGCGGATGATATTGAACAGCAGAACAACTCAAAAACAGCGATTGCCTCCGGAGAACTTGTAGGACGTGCTTTCAGTAATGACACAAGTGTTACTTCCGTGAATGATGGAAACTTTGTTTCTGAGAATCAGACAGACTTTATTTTTGCAGTGGCAGGAGAGCAATATGGATTTATTGGCTGTACTCTGATCGTGCTGCTGCTGTTTCTGATTACTTTTGAATGTATCCGGATGAGCCTTCGGGCCAAGGATCTTGCCGGAAAGATCATATGTTGTGGAGTGGGAAGCATTGTTTCCATACAGAGTTTTATCAATATCTGTGTTGCTACCGGACTTGCGCCTAATACCGGTACTCCGCTGCCTTTTGTAAGCTATGGTCTTACCTCTCTGATCAGTCTGTTCATTGGTATGGGACTTGTTCTCAATGTAGGACTGCAGAGCAGTGCATATAATAAAGAATTACAGAAGAAAGAGCAGAAAAAGGATGCCTACTTTCGGAAAGAGGAATATTTATGACACATAAAGAACCTGTGAAAAAAACTGCACGTCCTGGAAGTACTCCCGGACATCGGTCTTCCAAAGCCGCAACTCGCACAGCTTCCGCTGGGAAAGACAGAGTTTCTGATCCATCTGCAAAAGCTGTTCCCTCCAGGCGCAAAACACAATCAGTCAGAATGAAACGGATGCGCCGCAAAAAGATCCGCAATACCGTTCTTCTGCTTCTTCTGCTGGTCGTCCTGTGTGGAGCAGGGGGATTTGGAGTCTACATGTTAAAAGGCGGGAATTTTTCCACCCCGGTTAATTCTTTCAACGCCTTTTCCGAATTTGATAATACACTGGTCTCAAAAGAGGCACAGAGAGCAGAGGGCTTTGCTCAGAATCTCTGCGTTGTTACCAAGGATGTTCCTCTGGACTCGGTCAGTCTGGATGATAACCAGTCCGGTGTTCTTTTGAACCTCAGTGACAAAAAGGTCCTCTATGCAAAAGGTGCCTACAATAAGGTATATCCAGCCAGTATCACAAAGATCATGACCGCAATGCTGGCTCTGAAATACGGCAATATGGATGATACCGTAACGATCTCCCAGGAAAATGTTACGCTGGAATCCGGGTCACAGGTTGCAGGTTTTATGGAAGGCGACCAGGTCACCATGGACCAGCTGCTTCACTGCCTTCTGGTCTATTCCGCCAATGATGCAGCTTCTGCCATTGCAGAACATGTAGGCGGTTCCACAGATAAATTTGTGGAAATGATGAACAGTTTTGCCGCTGAGCTTGGATGCACAGGAACTCATTTTACCAATCCTCATGGCCTTCAGGACGAAAATCATTATACAACGCCTTATGATATCTATCTGATGTTAAAAGAGGCGCTGAATTATCCGGAATTTACAGACATCACGCAGATGTCGTCCTATACAGTTACCTACAAACATTCGGATGGCTCAGATGCAAGTACTACCTTAACCGCTACTGACCATTACCTTACCGGTGAGGCCACAACACCGAAGGATGTCACCATCCTCGGTGGAAAAACAGGAACAACGGATAAAGCAGGAAACTGTCTGGCTCTTTTAAGCCAGAATGCTTACGGAAAGCCTTTTATTTCCATTGTTATGGGTGCATCTTCCAAAGATGTTCTGTATCAGGAAATGACATCATTGCTTCAGAATATCAACTGACAGAAAATCATTACATCATAAGGAGGACAAGGCAATGATCATTACAATTGACAGACAATGTGGATGTGGCGGGCACCGTGTAGGTGTTCTGCTGGCAGAAAAACTGGGACTGGAGCTTTATGACAAAAAGAAGCTTCTGGAAGAATCAAAAAAAATCGGTAAATTCGAGGAAAACAGCGATTTCTTTGATGAAAAATCGGTAAACAGCCTGTTATATTCCATCGCAATGAATTATGGTGAAAGAAATCCAATGACGAATTCATTCAGCCTGGTACGGGAACTTACCAAAGGAAAATCTGTTGTTATGATCGGACGATGTGCCAATATCATATATCAGGATATGCCAGATGTCACCACTGTTTATCTCCATGCAGATATGGAACATCGGGTACATCGTATTATGGAGCGCGACCATGTTTCTGATAAAGAAGCACGAAAACAGATCCGGGAAACAGACAAAAAAAGAGAGCAGTTCCATAAATCCTGCACCAATACCTCCTGGAGTGATTCGAACCAGTATCAGCTGTCTATTGATACCGGTCTTGTGGGCATCGAACAATCTGCTCAGCTGATCATTGATTACATTAATCTGAAGAAAAAAAGTATCTGAACCAGACAATAAGATTCATTTGTCAGGCAGATAAAAAAACAGGTACGCTGTGAGTTGGTCAAACCTGCTCATGAAGCGTACCTGTTTTTTATTTATGCATGTGTTTTCTGAAGATCAGTAGACTTCTACGGTATCATCTCCGGTATCTCCGGAACTACTGTCATCCAGTTCCGAATCAGAATTGTCACCGGTATCCGTACCATCATCAACAACATCACCAGTATCTCCTGTATCATCTCCCTGTGAAGTATCTGGATCAGAAGTGTCATTAACGTTCCCGTCATCAGGAGTATATCCCTGATCGTAATTTCCGTCGTCTCCGGTATCTGGATCACCGGTATCTGTGTTATCATCGGAATCATCCGATCCACTGTAATAACTGTCTTCCGTATAGATTGGAAAATCAGCACTGTCAGAATCTGCATCTACGGATCCCTGTGAAGTTGAGTCAGGAACGGGCTCCGCTGCGTTGTTATCCGGAATTGCCGTAAGATGAGAAATGTTTCCATCTTTGGGGACCACAATATAAATCCCAAGCATTACAATACATAATGCCATGGCAAGTCCGGCGATCTTCATTTCTTCCATATGTTTCATAGACGTCAGTCTCCCTGTCATTTTTTTGTATTATAGCACAGAACCAGTCGTATTTGTAAACCTGTTGTTGTTTTTCATGAAATTTATTTTTGGGCAGTGTAGACACATTTTCCCTTCGTGTTTATAATAAACAATAAGATTGATTTCCATGTAGCCATCGAGTATTTTACACAGAAAGGCAGGATATTTCATGAGTAACTGTATCACCACTTATACGGGAAAACATTTTGATCCCACACAACCTGAAAAAGAACGGATCTGCATAGATGATATCGCACATGCCCTTTCTCTTTTATGCCGCGGAAATGGCCATGTAAAGACCTTTTTTTCCGTAGGACAGCATTGTATCCTCTGTGCAAAGGAAGCCATGGCCCGTGGCTTGCCAAGACGTCTTGCACTGGCAGCTCTTCTTCATGATGCCAGTGAATGCTATATGTCTGATGTTCCCAGACCGTTTAAAAAAAGCCTTCCCGAATATCAGCGACAGGAAGAAAAGCTTCTTTGCATCATATATGAAAAATATCTGGGCACCGGACTTTCTGCCAAAGAGGAACAACAGCTGAAAAACATTGATAATGATCTTCTCTGGTATGATCTGAAATTTCTTCTCAACGAAGAACCGCCGCAGCCCAAACCATCGGTCTGTGTTCCCATAGATTATACAGTCCGTCCTTTCCAGGAAGTGGAAGACGAATATCGGATGTTATTTAAGCAATTGCGGGCGGATATTCACAATTCAGATTTACTTGATCATGATTGAAAGAAGAAGTATGTATGGAACGATTGATTTTTCATGTTGATGTAAACAGCGCCTTCCTTTCCTGGGAAGCTACCCGAAGAGTAAAGCAGGGGCTTCCGGATCTTCGGGAAATTCCTTCCTGCATTGGTGGAGATCCCAGAAAACGGACCGGCATCGTAGTTGCCAAATCCATCCCTGCAAAAAAATACGGGATCCAGACAGGAGAACCAATGGCTATGGCCTTTCGTAAATGCCCGGAACTGATATCCGTTCCGGCAGATTTTGAGCTTTATGATAAATATTCAAGGTCTTTCAAAAGTATCTGTGCATCCTATGCCCCTGTGATGGAATCCTTTTCCATTGATGAGGTATTTCTGGATATGACTGGCACCTCCTACATTTACCCGGATCCGATTGTAACTGCCCATGAGCTGAAAGATAAGATACGGACCGAACTGGGATTCACTGTAAATATCGGCATCTCTGTCAATAAACTGCTGGCAAAAATGGCCTCAGATTTTGAAAAGCCGGATAAAGTACACACCCTGTTCCCGGAAGAGATCCCTGTAAAAATGTGGCCACTTCCCGTAAGAGATCTTCTTTTCCTTGGAAAATCCTCTGAAAAGAAGCTTAAGGAGGCGGGTATACGAACCATCGGTGATCTTGCCCATGAGAAAAAGCCCAAGATTCAGGCACTTCTGGGTGAAAAAGCAGGACAGCAGTTATACCGGTACGCCCGCGGTCTGGATGACTCCCCGGTAAAAATGAAACCAGATGAAGCTAAGGGATTCAGTCTGGAAACAACCTTTAATGATGATCTGGTATCCATGGAGCAGGCGCTTCCGATCCTTCTGGAACAATGCGATGTCCTTGCTGCTCGTATGCGCCGCAAAAAGAAAAAATGTACCTGCATCTCTGTAACCTTTCGAACGCTGGATTTCCAGAACAGATCACACCAGATGAAACTGAAAAACGCCACAGACATCACCGACGAAATTTATTTCCACGCCCGAAAGCTTTTTGAAGAATCCTGGAGAGGACAGCCGCTGCGTCTTCTGGGGGTATCACTTACCGGACTTACCGACGACTCCTTTGAACAATTATCATTCTTTGAAGATACCAGGGAAAAAGAACGCCGCCAGAAACTGGATGCAGCCCTGGATTCTATCCGACTTAAATACGGAAATGACAAGGTTACCCGCGCCAGTATCATGAACAGTACCGCCCGGATCGGGAGAAAAGCAAAAGCGCAGATGGAAAATGAGAGAGAACAATAATGTTTGATGAAAATTTACTAGATTCTTTCAAAAACCCCTTGCAATTTTATTCACAATGCACTATAATTTGAAACATATCAATAGCAATTTTATTCAAAATTATTATATGTGTCTAAGGAGGAAAACAGGATGGTTGAACTGATCGTAGGAAAGAAAGGCAAAGGAAAAACAAAAGTACTGTTAGACAAAGTAAACGGGGCTGTGAAGGATGCCAGCGGCAGCATTGTTTACTTAGACAAAAGCACCAAGCACATGTATGAGCTGAACAACAAAGTCCGCCTCATTGATGTTTCCGGATTTCCGGTTAAGAATGCGGATGAATTCGTAGGATTTATCTGTGGTATCCTCTCTCAGGATCATGATCTGGAGCAGGTATATCTGGACAGCTTCCTTACAACAGCCAAACTTGAAGGAAAGGATGCAACCGGAACACTGGATCAGTTAAGTGCCATCGGTGAAACCTTCAAAGTTTCCTTTATTATCAGTATGTCTCTGGATAAAGAAGAAGTTCCGGCAGCATATCAGGATAAGATTATCTGCGCATTATAATAAAATTGAATATGAACGTCCTATTTTGTACATAAAACATAAAAGAACGTAAATTTTAAAGGGATCTGTCGCAGGGCAGATTCCTTTTTTAATCGAATAACTGCTTCACAGTTATTCGATTATGAGCAAGTAGCGAATGCGGATTGCGAATATCTTCTTGATTGCAAGCCGATTCCTCATATGGTAAATCACGCAAAAAAGCATTGACATTACAACCGTTATAAGGTTTAAATTATATCCGGGAGGTTATCTGACCGGGAATATTGCCATCCGGCTAATACATCCGACCGATCAGACAAAAGAGAATCATGGAAAAAAATCTTACAACCGGAAATATCTTTAAAACTATTGTGTACTTTGCCCTGCCATACCTGTTATCTTATTTTCTTCAGACACTTTACGGAATGGCAGATCTTTTTATCATCGGACAGTTTGACCATGTTGATGCCATCACTGCTGTATCAAACGGAAGCCAGGTCATGCATATGTTAACAGTCATTATTGTAGGACTGGCCATGGGCGCAACCGTTACCATCAGCCGGGCTGTCGGCGCAGACAGGAAGCTGGACGCAGCCAGAGCTATCGGAAACACGGTCACATTATTCATGGCTGTTTCCATTCTTTTTACGCTCCTGCTTCTTCTCCTCGTCAGGCCCATTGTTGTACTGATCGGTATCCCGACAGAAGCGGTGACAGGTACCACACAATATCTTATCATCTGTTTTATCGGAATTCCCTTTATTACAGCTTATAACATAATCAGCTCCATATTCCGTGGCATTGGTGATTCCAAAACTCCCATGTATTTTGTGGCCATTGCCTGTGCTGCCAATATTGTACTGGATTACGTTTTCATTGGCTTTTTCCATATGGGACCATCCGGAGCAGCCCTTGGAACCACACTTGCCCAAACTCTCAGTGTGATCATTGCCCTGATATTCATTCGCCACAGAGAAACCGGAATCCATCTTACAGGAAAAGATTTCCGCCCGGATCCTCGTGTGATGACGCAGATCCTGAAAATCGGAATCCCGGTAGCTGTACAGGATGGATGTATCCAGGTTGCATTTATTGTGATCACGGTGATCGCCAATCACAGGGGATTAAATGACGCAGCTGCTGTTGGTATCGTGGAAAAAGTGATCAGCGCTGTCTTTCTGGTTCCGTCTTCCATGCTGGCTGCGGTCTCTGCTCTGGCTGCTCAGAATATCGGTGCCGGGAAGCATGACCGTGCGGCAAAAACGCTCCAGTACAGCATCCTGATCACAAGTGTTTACGGAATCATTATCTCATTGATCGTTCAGTTTACCGCTCCACATATCCTTCAGGCATTTACCGGAGATGACACGGTCGTACTTCTTGGCACTCAGTATATCCATTCCTATATCTGGGACTGCATTTTTGCAGGCATCCATTTCAGCTTTACCGGATATTTCTGTGCATATGGAAAATCCTATATTGGTTTTATCCACAATATCATTGCCATTATTCTGGTCCGTATCCCGGGATCTTATCTGGCTTCCAGATATTTTCCCCATACGCTGTTCCCTATGGGAATGGCAGCGCCGGCAGGTTCTCTGCTTTCGGTTCTGATCTGCCTGATCGCCTATTTCTGGTTGAAACACCATGCCGGTCCTGGTCCTGTATCCAGATGCAAAGGAGATTCCAATGGAAGATAAAAAATTATTTCTTATCGGAGAAGTAGCCAAAATGTTCCATATCAGTATGGGGACTCTCCGCCACTATGAGCAGGCTGGTCTTTTAACACCGGAATATACAGACCCGGACACTAGATACCGGTATTATGGCACCAGACAGTTTGAGCTTCTCAACACCATACGTTATCTCAGAGTCCTGGATTTTCCACTCGCCCAGATCAAAACTTTTCTGGATAACCGTGATACCGATGTGATCGAAGAAAAGCTGGTACATCAGAAAGAAGTGATCGCAAGGAAGCAAAAAGAGCTGGAGCTGATCTCCCGAAAGATCGACCATCGCCTGGAACAGCTCCGGGATGCCATGAATTCCAGGCTTGATGTGATCCAAACTGTCGAAATTCCCGAAAGCCGCGTTGTCTGGCTCCGGGATTCCCTGCATCCGAAAACATATCTGGATCTTGAGAATTCCATCCGAAAACTGGTAGAAAATCAGAAGGAATCTCTGGTTTTTATGGGAAAGATCGGAATCGGGATCTCCAAAGAACAGCTTTCCCAAAAATCTTTTCAGGATTACGACCGGATCTTTCTTCTTCTGGATCAGGAAGACCGATATGACGGAGAAACGGAAACTTTTCCCAGACAGACCTGCGTAACCATCCGTTTCTGCGGAAGCCACAGGGAAGCACCGGCTTATTATCAGAAACTCCTTGCATACATTGAAGAGAAAAAACTCTGTATCACCGGATTTTCCAGAGAAACCACGTTGATCGATTATGGAATTACAAACAATACCGATAAATTTGTTACGGAAATCCAGATCCCGGTGAATATCTGAAATTTATGCCTTCTTATGGAGTGCTTTTTTAGCTTCCAATGAGGAGGCTTTGTTTATTCTTCATTTCTGTGGTATACTGAATGGCAGAATAAACATACAGGAGCGTTTCTTATGAATCATTTACTGGAAAAAATCAAACAGAAAAATGCATCCGCATTTACCCACAGCGGAAAATTTCATGCAGACGATGTTTTTTCTGCCGCACTGCTTTTATATCTGAATCCTGAGATCACCATCGCACGTGGAAACATTGTTCCGGAAAATTATGAAGGTCTTGTTTTTGATATTGGAAGAGGGCAGTATGACCACCACCAGAAAGACAGCCGTATCCGTGACAACGGCGTTCCCTATGCGGCATTTGGTCTTCTCTGGGAAAAACTCGGGCCGGAAATCCTCGGTGAGGAGCTGGCACAGAAATTCGATGAATCCTTTGTCCAGCCATTGGATATCAATGACAATACCGGTGAAAAAAACGAACTTGCCACGCTCATCGGCAATTTTAATCCTGGATGGGATTCCAAAGGCAGCAATGACGAGGCATTTTTCCAGGCAGTCAGTGTCGCCGGCATGATCCTGGAAAATAAATTTGAGCGTTACCTTGGAAATGAGCGTGCGGACAGACGGGTGGAAGAAGTTCTTGCAGAACACACCGAAGCCCTGGCTTCCGGTGAAACTCCGGCAGAAAATACCAATATCCTGGTACTTCCGGAATTTATTCCCTGCCAGAAGCGCCTTTCCGAAACCAATATCGCTTTTGTGATCTTTCCATCCAACCGGGGCGGCTATTGTATCCAGCCACAGAAAAAAGAATATTCCATGAATTATAAATGCAGCTTTCCTTCTTCCTGGCTGGGCCTGGAAGGAGAGGAGCTGGCTTCGGTAACCGGCCTTGAAAGTGCGATCTTCTGCCATAAAGGCGGTTTTCTCATGACCTGTGGAACTCTTGAGGATTCCATTCTTGCCTGCCGGAGCAGTCTTGCTGCTTTTCATGAGGAAGCTGTGATCGTAAGCCTTGGTGGAAATGATACGACTGACATGCTGCTTCAGAATCTTCCGGAGCTTCCTTCTGCCAGGATCGTGCATCTGCCGGTTCCTCAGCTTCCGGAACTGACTCTGAACGGGATCTACGGAGAACTATCCATGGAAAAAGCAGAATGGAAAAGCCATATAAAAGACCAGCTGAAAGAAATCCTCCGATACAGGCCGGAGGCAGTTTTCGCAGACAATGCCATGTTTTCTCTGTACCCGATCGTCCATGCACTGCGAAAAAAACATATTCCTGTCCTTACAGTAATAGAAAAAGACGGCCAGAAGCTTCTGGTGCGAATCCCATCTGGTTCATAAAATCTGTCAAGCGAAGCAGATATATTTATACTGCATATTCATACAGAAAGAAGGCATATTTATGCGCGAAGAAAAATTTAAAATGGAAAGGCAGGGACTGATCCAGGTAGGAGATAAAGTGAAAATCTCCGAATTTCTCTCTGCTACAAACTACAGCTACATTATTGAGCCTGCAGTAGCCATGTCCGGCTGCTATAGAAACGCAGACCGTATCAAGTCCAAAGAAGGGATTATAAAAAGCATTGAGCATACACCGCGTGGCTTTATTGTTACTGCAGAATTTGACGAATAAGCATACTGCTGATCAGATATCTGCCCCCTTTCAGGGTACATGCCTGATTCGGTTATGATCCGGCAGTTGACAATCTGCCGGATTTTCTGCGAAAAAAACGTCTAATTGTTTCTGGATTATTTTGCAAAAATCTGGTATTATAAAGAAGATATTTGTGTAATTTCTCTAATTATCAGGAAATTACAAATTTTTAGAACAGAGGTGTAATATTATGAGCTGGTACAACGAAGCAACCTTCTACCATATTTATCCACTTGGACTTACAGGCGCTCCTAAAGAAAATGATTACGGAACTCCTGTACATCGACTGAACACACTGCTGCCGTGGATCGACCACATTAAGGAAATCGGATGTACTGCCTTATATATAGGTCCGCTTTTTGAGAGTGTAGGACATGGCTATGAGACAACCGACTATAAAAAACTGGACTCCCGTCTGGGAACCAACGAAGACCTTACAAATTTTGTAAAAGCCTGCCATGATAAAGGGATCCGTGTGATCTTTGACGGTGTATTCAACCACACAGGCCGTGATTTCTTTGCTTTCAAGGATATCCAGAAAAACCGGGAGAATTCTCCTTACGTAAACTGGTACTGTAATGTGAATTTCGGCGGTAACACAGAATACAACGACGGATTCTCCTATGAGAACTGGGGCGGTTACAACCTTCTGGTGAAATTAAACCAGCGTAACCCGGAAGTTCAGAACTATATCTGTGATGTGATCCGTTTCTGGGTTTCCGAGTTTGATATTGACGGAATCCGTCTGGACGCCGCTGATGTCCTGGATTTTGATTTTATGCGTGTTCTCCGTCATACAGCAGATGAAGTCAAAAAGGATTTCTGGTTGATGGGTGAAGTCATCCACGGAGATTACAGCCGCTGGGTAAACGGACAGACCCTTCACAGCGTAACCAACTACGCCCTTCATAAAGCTCTTTACAGCGGACACAATGATCACAACTATTTTGAGATTGCCCACACAGTAAAATATCTTCAGAATATGGGAGATCTGGATCTTTATAATTTTGTGGACAACCATGATGTGGAGAGGATCCATACCAAACTTCAGAATAAGGCACATTTTGCACCGGTACATGTGCTTCTTTATACTTTGCCTGGTGTTCCAAGTATTTATTATGGATCTGAATTCGGAATTGATGGAAAAAAAGAGAAATTTTCCGATGCAAGTTTAAGACCGGCACTTGATCTGAAGGATTATGCAGATGCCGTTACCAAAAATCCATGCACAGCTCTGATCGCTGCTTTAGGTAAAGTCCGTCAGGGTACGCCTGCTTTAAGTTACGGAAGCTATTCGGAGCTTGCTCTTACCAACCGGCAGTTTGCTTTTGCCAGGGATCTGGATGGGGTACGCGTGATCGTTACCGTTAATAATGATGACAGTGAGGCGGAGATGAATCTTCCAACCGGAAGCGCAGATGAATATGTTGGCGCTCTTACAGGTAAAAAAGTACGGGTAGAGTACGGAAGGATCCGTGTCAGTATTGCTGCAAACAGCGGTGAGATCTGGCTTCCAGCTGGAGATATGCCGGAATATAAACCGGTTCAGGTTGAAGTTCCAGAAACTGCCGCAGCAAAAGAGAACGAAAGCAATGCGCCTGAGACAGAAGAGAATCAGGCGGCTGAAACAGGCTCTGTAGCAGAAGCTCCATCCACTCCTGAAGCGGAAGCTTCCAGCTCACAGGAAACAGCAGCGGAGGTACCGAATCCGGATAAAACACCGGAAGAAATGACCGTAGGCGAACTCCAGGCTGCTATCCTTGCAAAAATGGCAGGAAACGGACCGGTCACAGACCAGATGAAAAAAACCGTATACGACAACATCTGGCATGATTCCCTTGTAAACTGGCTGAAGAGCTTCCGCTAAAATTCAGAACATGATTTATAAATATTTTGTAATTTTGCGCAGATCACAGAATTTTCTGCTAATTTTATTCTTATTTTTTATAAATCTGTATATTGATTTTTTGCAAAAATATAGTAAAATAAACTCAATTTAATGATGATATACAAATCAAAGGCGATCTGGTTTCATACCGGACCGCCTTTGTCTGTATATCCGATGATATTACTTCTTATGCGGATCTTTTTGATCCCAAATACAAAAACAGTGAGGTTCTTCTGGATGATTTTCGCGTAATTATCGGCCTCACTGCCAAGAGCCTTGGATACAACAAGGTCATCTGGCTGAAAGATTGGATCGATCCTGATGAGACAAATATCCACTGCATCACACAGCAGCAGCCAACATGTATACTTTGAAGCAGGAGTTGCACTTCATACAGGTAAACAAAAAATGGCGGAAGCCTTAAACTTCCGCCATTTTCGTTTATCCATATTGATTATCGTTCATCAAACGGCACAAAATCTGTATGATGTCCCACATATTTGTAAGCAGGACGGATGATCTTGTTTGCACTGATCAGTTCTTCCAGACGGTGTGCACTCCAGCCAGGCATACGCGCAATGGCAAAGATCGGAGTGAAGAGTTCTTCCGGGATACCAAGCATGGTATATACAAATCCACTGTAGAAGTCTACATTTGCACAGACATTCTTGAACAGCTTCCTGTGCTCCATGATCAGCTTGCCTGCAATACCTTCAACCTTATCGTAAAGTTTGAATTCGTCTGTCATGCCTTTCTCCTCTGCAAGAGCCTGTGCAAAACGCTTCAGGATCACTTCTCGCGGATCAGAAAGGGTATAGACTGCATGTCCCATACCATAGATCAGCCCTGCATGGTCAAAGGCTTCTTTATTCAGCACTTTCTGCAGATATTCCGTGATCTCTTCGTCACTTTCCCAGTCTTTTACATTTGCCTTCAGATCTGTGAACATATTCTGGACCTTCAGGTTGGCACCACCATGACGCGGACCCTTCAGTGATCCAATAGAAGCGGCTGTGGAAGAGTAGCTGTCTGTTCCGGAAGAAGTTACTACATGTGTGGTAAATGTAGAGTTGTTACCACCGCCATGCTCTGCATGAAGCACAAGTGCGATATCAAGAACCTTGGCCTCAAGCTCTGTATACTTGCCGTCCGGACGAAGCATCAGCAGGATATTCTCTGCAAGGGAAAGTCCCTTCTGCGGATTACGGATAAAGAGTGTTTCATCTTTTCGGAAATGGCAGTATGCGTGATAGGAGTAAACCGCGATCTCAGGAAGCTTGGCAATCAGCTCCAGAGACTGGCGGAGCACATTCTCTACGGAAATATCCTCCGGATTATCATCATATGTATAAAGAGCAAGTACGCAGCGCTCCATGGCATTCATAATGTTGGCATTGGTTCCCTTCATGACAACATCACGTACAAAACGTCCTCCCAGATCTTCCATATCAGAGAGAAGTTCCAGGAACCTGGACAGCTCATCTTTACTTGGAAGTTTACCGAAGATCAGAAGATAGATCGTTTCCTCAAAGCCAAAACGTCTGTCCTTCAGACCGTTTACGATATCCTGTACATTGATTCCCTGATAATACAGTTCACCGTCTGCCGGAATACGTCTGCCATTGACCAGCTTATATCCGGTAACATCAGAAATTTCAGTAAGACCGGTAAGTACACCTTTACCTGCAGAATCACGAAGGCCTCTTTTTACATCATATTCCACATAGAGATTGGGATCAATGTGGTGATGCTTCAGCAGCTCCTGCTCAAAGAATTTCATTCTGCCTTTCAGCTGTTCGGAGTCCTCCAGACTCATCATTTCATGCTTTTTTTCCATAATCTTTTCCTCGTTTCCCCATTGTATATTAAAAAACACTGATACAGTTAAGATTGGTTACATCTTCGTAATCAGTGTTCGGGTATGGCATACATTTGTGTTTACCTGATTAATAATTCTACAGTAAAAATTCCGAAAATGCAAGAGGGTATTTTATTTTTTCGTGCATACCTCTGGTTTCTGCAACAAAGCTATGTTATGATTGTTCCGTAACTTTTTCTATAATAGAAGGGAGAATTTAAAAGAATGCAAAGCAGCATCAACAACATTTATCAGCTGGAGGGAAGAGTCCCTGTCGCAAAAGCGATCCCATTTGGACTTCAGCACATCCTTGCCATGTTTGTGTCAAACCTGACACCGATCACGCTGATCGCAGCCTCAGCCCAGCCTGCTCTTACCCAGGCACAGATCGCAATCCTGCTCCAGAATGCCATGTTTGTGGCAGGAATCGCTACGCTGATCCAGCTTTACCCCATATGGAAGATCGGTTCCAGACTTCCGGTTGTAATGGGAGTCAGTTTTACCTTTGTCACTGTTTTAAGTACGGTTGCAGCCAATTACGGTTATCCTGCCGTGATCGGCGCAGTTATGATCGGCGGTATCATGGAAGGAACCCTTGGCCTCCTTGCAAAATACTGGCGGAAGATCATCACACCGGTAGTTGCCGCTTCTGTCGTAACCTCTATTGGATTTTCACTGTTTACCGTAGGTGCCAGATCTTTTGGCGGCGGGTACAATGAAGATTTCGGCTCTGCGCAGAACCTGCTTCTTGGTACTATCACACTTGCTGTGTGTCTTCTCTGGAATGTACTCAGCAAAGGATATCTGAAACAGTTATCTGTGCTTGCCGGCCTGGTAGTCGGATACATCATTGCCATTTTTATGGGAAAAGTCGACCTTGGTTCCATCTTATCCGGAGGCCTTATTTCCCTTCCTCATCTGCTTCCTGTAAAACCGGAATTTCATGCAGGAGCCATTGTTTCCACCTGCATTATCTTCCTGGTATCTGCGGCGGAGACCATCGGCGATACTTCCGCACTTGTTTCTTCCGGACTGGACCGTGAGATCACTGGAAAAGAAATTTCCGGTTCTCTTGCCTGTGATGGTTATGCTTCCACGATCTCTTCCCTGTTCGGATGTCCTCCGGTAACATCCTTCTCACAGAATGTAGGACTGGTTGCTATGACGAAAGTCGTAAATCGTTTTACCATTATGACAGGAGCTGTATGTATGATCCTGGCCGGACTGCTGCCACCCATCGGAAACTTTTTCGCTTCACTTCCGGATTCTGTTGTGGGCGGATGTACCATTATGATGTTCGGTTCCATTCTGACATCTGGTGTACAGATGATCGCTTCCTGCGGTTTTTCCCAGCGGAACATTACCATTGTTTCTCTTTCCCTGGCCGTGGGAATTGGATTTACCACAGCAAGTGAAAGCGGGATCTGGGATATTTTCCCGTCTATCATACAGTCTGTTTTTGCGGAAAATGTAGTTGCTGTTGTGTTTATCATATCTATTGTTTTAAGCTGTATCCTTCCTGAAAACATGGATATTGAAAAGATCAAAGAATAGGGATGTAAAAATGTTTAAAATTCTCATTGCGGAAGATGACCGGGAACTTCGCCAGCTTTTCCAGCATATCCTGCTGAAAAACGGTTATACGGTAAAAGGGGTTTCCGACGGACAGGAAGCACTGAATGCCCTGGAAAAAGACTATTATGATCTGATCATCTCGGATATTATGATGCCAAACATGGACGGCTATGAACTGGTCCGTTCGCTCAGAGATGCCGGAGATTCCATTCCTGTACTTATGGTTACCGCCAAAGATGCTTTTGATGATATGCGTATGGGATTTCTGTCCGGTACGGATGATTATATGATAAAACCAGTTAATATCAATGAACTGGTTTTGCGGGTGGGTGCCCTTCTTCGTAGAGCACAGATGATCAATGAGCGGAAACAGCGGATCGGGGATACCATCCTGGAGTGCGATTCCCTGACGGTATCCACCTCCTCGGAAAATATGGTTCTTCCTCAGAAGGAGTTCATGCTTTTGTATAAAATGGTATCCTTTCCGGGAAAGATTTTTACCAGGCAACAGCTTATGGATGATATCTGGGGATATGATTCCGCAAGTGATGCCCATACTGTGGATGTCCACATCGGAAGGCTTCGGGAACGTTTCCGCGATAATCCGGATTTTAAGATCGTGACGATCCGTGGAGTTGGATATAAGGTGGTAAAAGCATGAAAAAGAAACCTTTCGAAAATTTAAGCATCCGCATACGTTTTATACTTATGATCATGCTGGAGCTTATCTGTGTATCTCTGATATCCTGGATTGTTATGGATGTACTGCATATTTCAGATGTTCCGTACATTGTATGGATCATCCTGGCCAGTGTGATCGCAGGGGGCGTTCTCAATAATTTCCTCAGTATCCGGTATTTTGGCCCTGTATTAAAGCTGGAAAAAGCCATGCAGCAGGTAGCAGAGGGAGATTTCTCCGTCCGACTAAAAACCGGAAAACATCTGAAGGAAATCCAGGACATTTATTCCAATTTTAATCTGATGGTCCAGGAACTGGAAGCAACGGAAATTCTGCAGACAGATTTCGTTTCCAATGTTTCCCACGAATTTAAAACACCCATCAGTGCCATTGAGGGATATGCAACTCTTTTGCAGGATAGTGACATGCCTATATCAGAAGAGCAGGAACAGTACATAGACAAAATCCTTTTTAATACCGGAAGGCTTTCACACCTGGCTGGAAATATCCTGCTATTGTCCAAAATTGAGCATCAGGCGATCCAGACCCGCCAGAACTGGTACCGCCTGGATGAGCAGATCCGGCAGTCCATTGTTATGCTGGAACCGAAATGGTCCGAAAAAGAGCTCGAATTTGATGTGGACATGGTAGATGTGGAGTATCTGGGAAATGAGAATCTCATCTGCCATGTATGGGACAATCTGCTTTCCAATGCCATCAAATTCAGTCCCTGTGGTGGTACAATCTATATCCGGATGATGCCGGAAGGGGAAAAGATCCGTTTTTCCATAGAAAACGAAGGGCCCCAGATCCGTGAAGACTCCATGAAACATATTTTTGACAAATTTTACCAATGCGACAGTTCCCATAAACAGGAGGGGAACGGTCTTGGACTTGCCCTTGTAAAACAGATCCTGAATCTGTGCAAGGGAACGATCTCTGTAGAAAATATTCCCGGAAGTGGCTGCCGTTTTACTGTTATACTGTAAAATAAATACTTTATTATATCTTGAAAATGAAAACAACGGACATCTTATTTTTACTACAATGAGGTGTTTCCGTTGTTTTTTATTTTGCACAAATTTTTTTATAAACTTCAACAATTGTTGAGAAACAGTTGATATTTGGTTGCAGATCATCTTTTAAAGTATAAGATAGTTATTTATAAAAAAACAGGAGATGTGAAATATGTTATTAAAAAAAGAACCTGCCTACAGGAAGGCAGAAAAGGAAGATTTTCCACTGATCCGGGAATTTATCCGGAGAAATTATAAAGACCGCTGGGAATTTGAGGAAGCACATACAGAAAAACGCCTGACCAGACTTTTGTTTTATACTTATATGATTTCCAGAGACAGTATTACCGTGGCAACCTACCGCGATCAGGTAGTTGGAGTGCTTATAACCGGCAAAGGATCCAAGGTCCGTTTTGCTCCGGTTTTTCGTCTGAAAAAAGGCTATCATTTCCTGCGCCTGAAACTTACCAGAGAAGGCCGCAAGAATCTGGAACATTTCAACAAACTTCAGGATATGAAAAAACAATTGACCATTTCCAGCGAAAACTCCTCTTCCCCAAATATCCTCTTTCTTTATGTGAGCAAAGATTATCGCAGAAACGGAATTGGTACCGGGCTTCTTAAACAGATTTCAGCAGAAAAAAATACCGATTGTTCTATATATATGGACCAGCTGGATCACAGAGCGTTTATGGAAAGCCATGGTTTCATAAAGAAAAACGAGGTTTCCCAGATGCGGGAGCTGAACAAAAAACGCTTCCGGGAAAGCGTAGCTCTTTATCAGAAGAAAACCCATTGAGAAATGCATTTATGAATTACACAGGAGAAAATATGATATGAGAAAAATTGGAATTATGGCTGACAGCCACAGCGGTATTTTAAAAAAGGAAGCAGAGGAACTGGATATTCATGTTCTTCCCATGCCTTTTTATCTGAACGGAGAACTTTTTCAGGAAGACTTAAATTTTTCCAGAAAAGGATTTTATGAAAAACTCCGTGATGGAGCAGATGTCTCAACTTCACAGCCTTCCCCTCAGGAGGTTATGGAAATGTGGGACGAAATGCTTTCATCTTATGAGCAGATCCTCTACATTCCGTTAAGCAGCAGTTTAAGTGGTTCCTGCATGACTGCTTCTGCCTTGTCGCAGGAACCAAAATACGATAATAAAGTGTTTGTGGTAGATAACGGACGGGTTTCCACACCTCTTCACCGCTCTATTCTGGATGCAATAGACCTGGTGGAAGATGGATATACAGCACAGCAGATCAAGGATATCCTGGAGGCTTCCCGTGAAAAAACCGTGATCTATGTTGGCTTAAGTACACTGGAATATCTGAAAAAAGGAGGACGCATCAATGCCACCACAGCACTGGCCGCAAATCTTCTCAATATCAAACCGGTTATGAAATTTGGGACCGGTAAGCTGGATATTTTTCAGAAATGCAGAGGCATAAAGAAATCGAGAAAAGCCATGCTCGATGCCATGCACAACGAACTGGAAACAACTTTCAAAAAAGAATATGCGGCCGGAAAAATATATCTTATGGCTGCATCCAGCAGTACTTCGGAAGTTACCGCAGACTGGATCTCACAGATCCGGGAAAGCTTTCCGGGAATGGATGTGATGTGTGATGATCTTTCCCTTGGTCTTTCCTGCCATATTGGTCCGGACGGGC
>NZ_WQQB01000013.1:77839-119228 GCF_018785565.1 Blautia sp. MCC283
TGTTATAAATACATAACAGAAAGATTTTATCTGTTACTATAGCAATTCCAGCAATTCATGTTTTGTACAGTTCAACCTGATACAATCATTTCCGGGAATGCTATAATCAGAAGGGAGAAATTACCATGGCAAAAACAATCAAAGAATTAACACAGGATCTTCTTCAGGCACCCTCTGCATGCAAAGAAGTAAAAGAAGCGGCACAGAATTATCTGAATGCTGCAGGAACTGAGAAAGAAGCAGATGCGGCAACTGCTTACGTAAAAGAACTGGAAGCAGATATCATGCCCATCGACGGACTGATCTCTTTTGCAGGTTCTGACATGGGTGCTCAGGTATTTGGCGCAGATGGCGCAAAAAAGATCCTGGCTCACGCTGAGGAGATCAAAGCTGCAGGTGCAAAATACTGTGACTGCCCGGCATGTGCAGCCTGCGAAGCACTTCTGAACAAAAAATCTGAAATTCTGAAGTAATAGCATGGATCAGTTTGAAATTGAGGTCAAGCTTCCATTAAAGAATCTTAAGGAAACTCTGAAACTTCTGACAGATCAGGGATTTCATGAGACAGCAGAAATCAGGGAAGAAGATACCTATTTTAACAGCATCTACCATGATGTGAAAAAACGTGATGAAGCACTGCGAATCCGAACAAGCACAGACTGCAGATCCGGTATTTCCAAAACTCAGATTAATTTTAAAGGTCCAAAACTGGATAAAGTCTCCATGTCCCGAATGGAACTGGAAACAGAAGTATCCGATACAGAAGTGCTTAAAAATATTCTCATCCATCTGGATTTTTCTCCTGTAGCGTCGGTTATAAAACTGCGAAAATACCTGAAATGCGGCAGATTTACCGCCTGTCTGGATCAGGTAGAGGGACTTGGAGACTTTCTGGAGCTTGAAGTGATCGCAGAGCAGGAAAGCGAACGGGAAGAAATTTTATCCAGGATGGAAGATCTTCTTGCCATATTGGGATATCACATGTCAGATACTGTACAGACTTCTTATCTCAGTATGCTTCAGAAAAAGGCTGCACATACAGAAGCAGATGGATATCTTGCCTGATTCGGTTAAACTGGCAGGAACATTTTCGTATGAGTATTTAAGCTACAGAATACGAAAATGTTCCTGCTTTTTCTTTTCTTACAATATTATAAATTCCACATTATAAAACAACATCAAACCACATTCAAATCACATGATATTTCCATTGATTGTTTGCTTTTTTGTTGCTTTATGTTTACTTTTATGTGGTTTATTGAATGTTTACAATGCTTTTTGTGTTTTGAGTGTGGATTTGTTGACATTTTTTCAAAAAAGGTCTTTACAAATCCACATCATCGGTCGTATAATAAAGTCACAAACAACAAGAAACAATATAAAAAGATTGAAATCTCAACAACAAACCACATATAAACACGGAGGGAATATAATATGAAAATTCTTGAATCTAAATTTGTACAGGGCTTTATCAAAATGGCGGATGATGGATATCAGCAGGGATGGCATGAGAGAAACGGCGGAAACTTAAGCTATCGTCTGAAAGCAGAAGAAGTGGAGATGATCCGTCCACGACTGAACGCCCCAGGAGAGTGGACCCCTATTGGTGTTGAAGTTCCGGGGCTTGCAGGAGAGTTTTTCCTGGTAACCGGAAGCGGCAAATATTTCCGTAATATTATCGTTGACCCGGAAGTATGTCTTGCGATCATCGAGCTTGACGAGACAGGAACAAATTACCGTATTCGCTGGGGACTGGTGGAAGGTGGCCGTCCGACCAGTGAGCTTCCAACTCATCTGATGAACCATGAAGTAAAGAAAAAACTTACCAACGGAAAACATCGTGTTATTTACCATGCACATACTACCAATACCATTGCACTTACCTTTGTTCTTCCTCTGGATGACAAAGTATTCACCCGTGAACTCTGGGAATCTGCAACGGAGTGTCCGGTAGTATTCCCGGATGGTGTTGGTGTCATCGGATGGATGGTTCCAGGCGGAAGAGATATCGCTGTCAAAACCGCAGAACTGATGAAAAAATATGACGTCGTCATCTGGGCACATCATGGAATGTTCTGCTCCGGCGAGGACTTTGACCTGACCTTCGGCCTTCTTCATACTGTTGAAAAATCCGCAGAGATCCTTGTTAAGATCTTATCCATGGCTCCGCAGAAACTGCAGACCATCACACCGAATGACTTCCGTGCTCTTGCAAAAGATTTCAAAGTAACTCTGCCAGAAGAATTCCTTTACGAGAAAAAATAAATCTCTTCATACAATGCAACTCATATAACCTGTATCTCTATCTGAAACTTTATCGGAAACAACCAAATATTTGCTGATTTTTGCTGATAAATCTGGTATGATAAAAACATATCTGGTTTATCAGCCAATTAATTTCAGAAAGGATATGGATAAGTATGGAAGAATTATATAAAGCGATCGAAGAAAAGATCAAGGCAAGCGGATACCCTCGAAAGATTTCCGGAGAGGAAGTCTACGATGACATCTGCGATCAGATCGATGGGAAAGAGAACGGAAGTTATGTATTGCTTTCCAAGTTTGATGATGATGTGATCTTTGAATATCATATTACTATTATGGACAGCGAGTTTAATCTGGGTGTTCTTACCATGCGTACTCCGGAAGGTGTATTTGAGACAGATTTTGATAAATAAGTTAAATACGGATTTTGATTTTGGGGGCATGGATATAATACAGATGTTCCCAAGCACTACTTAATGTTTTTGGGACCCTACAGGGGATTAGGGATTTTCCTGATGTGATTAAATATATAGAGGCAGTTGATTTACATAATTTATATTATGTGAACTAACCACCTCTATATTTATATTATATACAGTGTATGCCAAACGAACCAGTTGCTCCGCAATCTAATTATACATCAGTCCTCACGAAGACGTACCGCCTTGGCTGCTTGACGCCGTCTGGCATCATCCAGGGCCGCATAATGCTTCTTTGTCGTATTGACATCCTTATGTCCCAGAACATCCGCCACAAGATAAATATCACCGGTTTCCTGATACAGGGCAGTACCATAGGTGCTGCGGAGCTTATGAGGTGTGATTTTCTTTGTTGTTGTAATCTCTCTGGCATATTTTTTGACCAGATTTTCAATTGCCTGGACACCGATCCGGCGGCGCTGGGTAGAATAGAAGAGCGCGTGCTCATGTCCTGCCAGTGGAGTGATATTTTCCCGGACTTCCAGATATTTTTTGAGTGCTTTTTCCACCTCTGGTCCAAAATATACAACCATTTCATTTCCGCCTTTTCGGGTGACCTTGATTCCGTTATTTTTGAAATCTACATCTTCAACATCCAGCCCGACACATTCAGATACTCGGATCCCGGTACCAAGAAGGAGAGTGACAATAGCAAGATCTCTGTCCTTCGTTTTTTCATGATACATCCGTTTCTGCCCGGTCAGCGTATCTCCGCAGTGTTCAATATAATCCAGCAGCATGGCAACCTCATCAGTATCCAGACGAATAATATTCTTATCATGGATCTTGGGCACATCGATCAGAACAGACGGGTTGGTGGTGATCATTTCATGTCTGTAATAATATGCATAAAAACTACGCAATGCAGAAATTTTACGTTTGACGCCACGTTCACCATTTGTTTCCGTTTTGGAAGAGTCCGCGGATTTATAAACTTTGAGAAATTCTTCATATTCCTCAAGATCAACAGCTTTGATCTGATCCAGAACATCAACTGTAAAATCCGACATATTTTTGTCTTTAAACATCGGATTCTGATCTAACAGAAACTGAAAAAATATACGAATGTCATATGCATAGGAAATTCTGGTTTTGGTTGTCGTCGTTGCGTCAATGGCCCGAAAATAATCCCTGCAAAATGGCGGAAGTGTTTTTAAAACTTCACGGAGTTTTAAAGTATTGTCAATGTCATTTTGTTCATGGTAAGTAATTTTATTATCCATAAAAACTCCTTTATATGATTTTAATACATGATTCGCAGGAAACACCTGAAATACCGGTATAAAAGGTCAAAAGAAGTGGTTTCGCACCCATCTATATCTATACGACAAACCCGAGTTTTTCAAATAGATTGGTAGTATAAACAGCTACTTCCTGCAAAATTGCCTGTTTTTGATAAATTTTCAAGTAAATAAAGTGCCTCCTTATGGAAGCACTTTTTATTATTATTTGTCGTTACCCTCTGAGGTTTTCATCAAAAATAACGGTAAACGGTCCGTCATTTTCCAGAGATACTTTCATATCTGCACCAAAAATTCCGTGTTCCACAACCGGAACCTGTTTACTGGCTTCTGAAATAATATATTCATATAATTTATTTGCTTCATCTGGCGCACCGGCTTCTATGAAACTTGGACGATTTCCCTTACGGCAGTTTGCATATAAAGTAAACTGTGAAACCAAAAGCAATTCCCCGTTTACATCTGCCAGGGATAAATTGGTCTTTCCATTTTCATCCTCAAAAATACGAAGTCCCAGAAGTTTTTTCAAATACCAGTCTGCATCTTCCCTGGTATCCCCACGGCCAACGCCGATCAGAACAAGAAATCCTTTTCCAATTTTTCCAACTGTTTCTCCATCTACTTTAACTTCTGCATGATTTACACGCTGAATTACAAATTTCATCGTTTATTCTTCCTCCGTCTGTTTTTCTGTTTCAGTCGAAAACCTATATATTTTGCCTGGACAAACTTGGCCAAAAATGCAAACATTCGTTTGATTTCGTTCCATGCTCCGGTCCACACTCTGTGTTTTTCTGCTTTTATTGCAACTGCCTGCATTTTTGCTTTTGTTGCAGATTCTTTTACCGGCATGGGCAACGCTTTTCCGGAAACGGGATCTACACAGTCAATATCTTTATAAAACTCAGCATCTGCAGACATCTCTTTTTCATCAAGGCTACGTCCGATCAGCTTCCATACAGCCGCATTCAGAACCGCAAAAACCGGAACGCCGACAATCATTCCCGGAACTCCGAATAAACCACCGCCAACCATAATTGCAACAATGACCATGAAACTGGACAATCCGGTAGATTCCCCCAAAATCTTAGGTCCAAGAATATTTCCATCAAACTGCTGAAGAACCAGAATAAAGATCAGGAAATACAGACTCTGAATCGGATCTACCAGCAAAATAAGAAGAATACACGGAATCGCTCCAAGATATGGTCCAAAAAACGGGATAACGTTTGTCACGCCAACGATCACACTGACCAGAATCGCATATGGCGTTCCAATGATGGATGTTCCCACATAACACAATACACCGATAATTGCAGAATCCAGGATCTTGCCACTGATAAATCCGCCAAAAGTCTTATGCGTAAAACGCATGGAATGAACAAGAAAAGTCGCCCATTTGGCCGGAAGAACCGCATAGGTAGCCATTTTGGCCTTTGCAACAAATCCCTCTTTATCTGCCAGGATATAAAGTGATACAATCGCTCCAATAAGGAAATTCTTCAAAAAAACAAGAAGATCCAGAAAACTCGCAGATATGTTTTTCATCATGGACTGCATCTGAGGAAGGATCGTATTTGTCAGATATTCCTGCAATCTGCTGGAATACTGGTTGATCTGGCTGATCATATCCGGATTCAGCTTCCAGCCCTTTTCCACAACGGAATTCAGCCAGTTCTCCACAACATTTACATAATGAGGAAAACTGTAGATGATATTCATGATACTTCGGATCAACTGCGGAAGGATCATCATGACAAGGGCATAAATGATCAGGAACATAAAAAACACAGAAAGAATTACACAGATCCAGCGTACTACTTTTCTGCCCTTTTTCTGAAGGGTTTTGTGTCTTTTTTCAAAAATAGGAAAAATAATCTTCCGCTCCAGAAAATTAACAATGGGGGTTAACAGATATGCTATGGCGGCTCCATAAATGATCGGCGCCATAATGCTGAAAAATGTTTTAATTCCGGTAACCAGGGATTTCATATGGAAAATCCCGTAATAAAATAAAATACTGGCAGCAATGACCAGAAATGCAGTCACACCTAACTGCACGTAGCGATGATTCCAACGAATTTTCATAGTAATTTCCTCCACCATGTGATTATAACATAGCATCTCCGGTTTGTGTCTAAAAAAAGCATAAACATTCTCTCTCAAAACTCATAAGGATGAATTCTGTCTGTATTTTTTCGCTGATACCGAAAACACCCTGCCATAAAATGGCAGGGTGCCTATAAAAATCTGACGTTTATTTTTTCAGGCTGTCATAAATGTGAATGGCTTCAATAATGGCCTTCGCAGTTCCATCAATACCAAGCTTGCTGCTGTCCAGACAAAGATTATAGCTGTCGGCAGATCCCCATTTCTTATTGGTGTAATAATTATAGTAACTGGAACGGCTCTTGTCTGTTTTGTTGATCATGTCTTTGGCTTCTTTGGCGTTCTTATTGTATTTCTGGGAAATACGGTTGATACGCCAGTCAAGATTTGCATGGACAAATACGCTGAAACAATCCGGATTATCTGCAAGTGCATAATCTGCACATCTGCCTACCATTACACAGGGGCCTTCTGAAGCAAGCTTCTTGATCGCCTCAAACTGTGCAAGAAAAATCTTATGGTTCATAGGCATATCTGTAAACCCTGCGGATGAATATCCAAAAGAATACGTATCCATTACAAGAGAATAAAGAAAACTGTTTGTAGGTTTCTCATCATGATGCTCAAACAGTTCCTTACAGATTCCACTATCATTGGCTGCGTGCTCCAGCAGCTCTTTATCATAGCATTTAATTCCAAAATACTTAGCAACTTCCTGGCCGATCTGTCTTCCGGCACTACCATATTTACGACCAATTGTAATAATAGAACTTGTTGTATTGTTACTCATAACAGCCACATCCTTTCTGCTTCGATTCAGCAAATTCATAAATATGAACTTCGCTTCCTCTTTAATACAGCTATTATACACTATATTTCACAAGTTTTCCAGTTATTTTCGCAATTTTGACAGCAATTTAACAAAATATTCCGGAAGTGGAGCTGTAAATTCCATATATTCACAGGTACGTGGATGAACAAACCCAAGAATCATTGCATGAAGAGCCTGTCCCTCCAGATGATAGGGATTTTTTGAAGACCCATATACCGTATCTCCCAGAAGTGGATGTCCGATGCTGGCCATATGCACGCGGATCTGATGGGTACGCCCTGTTTCTAGCCGGCATTCCACATAGGTTGCCTGTCCAAAACGTTCCAGTACTTTGTAATGTGTTACCGCATCTTTCCCATTTTTGTAATTGATGGCCATTTTTTTACGATCTGTTGGATGACGTCCGATAGGACCTTCTATGGTTCCCTCGTCCTCTTTCAGATTTCCCTGTACAACTGCACGATAACGTCTCCGGATACTGTGGCATTTCAGCTGTTCTGCCAGATCCCGGTGGGCCGTATCGTTCTTGCACACCAGAAGCGCACCGGTAGTATCTTTATCAATTCTGTGGACAATTCCAGGTCTCATCACCCCGTTGATCCCGGAAAGGCTGTCACCACAATGGGCCATAACCGCATTTACCAGTGTTCCCTGATAATGCCCGGCAGCAGGATGTACCACCATTCCTTTGGGCTTATTAACGATCAGCACATCTTCATCCTCATAAAGAATATCCAGTGGAATATCCTCCGGAACAATATCCGGTTCACTGGAATCCGGAATCTCCAGATGAATTCTGTCGTTTTCCCTGACCTTATAATTGGATTTGGCAGCCTTATCCCCAACTGTAATCTGTCCATCTTTCAGAAGTTTCTGAATGAACGACCTGGAAAGACCGCTGTCTTTTTCTGCAAGATAGCGGTCGATTCGTATACCTGATTCTTCTTTTTCTACTGTATAATCGTATATTTCCATTTTATATCTCCTGCAAAATCAGATGAATCCATCATCCTCTGACCAAATCACCGTTTAATATTCAGAAATGAAAAATCATCATCTCTGTATTTGGTACACACAAACAGAATCAGAAAAATCCCACTTGCAACCACATAAATATCTGCCAGATTAAACACCGGAAAATCAATCAGGGAGAAATAGATAAAATCAATCACATATCCTCTGAAAAAACGATCAATAAAATTTCCCAGAGCACCGGCAGCAAGTACGGTAGCAATCGTAAGTAACGGCAGATAAAAACGCTCTTTTGGAATACGGATCCATGCATAGAGAATCACTCCCAGAAACAGCACACTTACAATTGCAAAGAAAAGTACACTTCCCTGAAACATTCCAAAAGCAATTCCCCTGTTTTCCGGATAAAGATAATGAAGTTCAAGTACACCGGGAATCAGCGAAATCGACAGTTGCCCTTTCAGATACAGATATGACAGCCATTTCGCCACCTGATCTGCGGCTACAAGTAAGATCATCAGGAAAATATCCCCTGCCAGACATTTGCCAGGAGACATTTTCTGATGATGGTTAACACGGCTGATCATAAAGTTATCTCCTGAATACAGGATAACAGTTCTTCATCGGTAACTGTTTTGTCAATAAAACTTTTTCCGATGCCGTCCATCAGGATAAACTTAATATGACCCTGTTCCATTTTTTTATCTTTCTTTGTTGCCAAAAGAACTTCTTCCGGAATAAGGCCATCTACATGTACAGGAAGATCATAGTCCGCACATCCCTGACGAATTTCCTGATATTCTTCTTCTGTCAAAAGTCCTCGTTTCATGGAAAGATACGCCGCAGCTACCAGTCCGGCTCCCACACACTGCCCATGAAGCAAGGTGAAATTCTTGAGTTTTTCTACCGCATGACCTACGGTGTGTCCCAGGTTGAGAAGTGCACGCTCTCCCTGCTCCTTTGGATCACGCTCCACAACACCAGCTTTGATCTCACAGCATTTGCGTACCATTCTGGCAATCCGTTTCATGTCCAGCTTTTTAATCTCTTTCTGCTCACGGCATACAAAACGGAAAAATTCTTCATCACAGATCAGTCCTGTTTTCAGGATCTCACCCATTCCACACGCAAACTGTTCTGCCGGCAGAGAAGAAAGAGTACTCATATTCATATAAACAAGACGTGGCTGATGAAAAGCTCCAACCATATTTTTATACTGCTGGAAATCTACTCCTGTTTTTCCACCAACGCTGCTGTCTACCTGAGCAAGTAACGTCGTTGGAACCTGAATAAAATCAATTCCCCGAAGATAAGTAGCCGCTCCAAATCCGGTAAGATCACCTACAACACCGCCACCCAGAGCAACAAGAAGACTTTTCCGGTCAAGTCCATTGTTAATCAGCGCCTGATATAGACCAGAAACGGTATCCAGATTTTTATTTTTTTCTCCGGCCTCAAAAGTAAACACGGAAATATCAGAGCTTACTTCACTTAAAGCTTTTTTTACAGGTGCTTCATACAATGGACCTACATTAGAATCTGTTACAATACAGATTTTTCTGTCCGCAAGTCCTTCTTCTCTCATAACCTGAGCCAGATTGGAAAAATCCTCTTCAAAACAGATTGGATATCTAAAATCCCCCTCACGCTTTACAAGTAATTTTGATTCAGCCATCGCGTTTTCCTCCTTGCTGTCAGATATAAAGCAGAATACGTACACCGAGACGTCCTTTTTTCGTCCGGCGGGATACTCCATCAAAAATAAAACGTCCTTTTTTTCGAACGGATATAATATCGCCTTCTTTAGGCTCATAGCCATTGGATGTAATCAGTTTTCCATTTACAAATACAAGACCTTCTTCAATACAATGTACAATACTGCTTCTTGACGTCCCAAAAGCCAGTGCGATCAATGAATCCAGACGTACAGAAGCACAGGTACCTGTAATTGGTGTCATTTTCGGCTGTGGAAATTCACCGGGGTCTTCTATCCTGGAAGCCACAACGGTGGTATGTCTTACACGGCACAGATTCTCCAGAAAAAAATCTGTCATTCTATGCAGGCAGAAGAAACTCGCCGTATGGTCTTCTATGAGAATATCACCCACAACACTTCTGTCAACGCCAAGGTTCAGTATTGCTCCAAGATAATCCCGGTGTGTCAAATCTTCCGAAAATTTTACTGCTTTGGGCTCCAGGCGGATGCAATCAATGGGATATTCCCATGTAAAAGTAAGAGCATCAGAATGAAAGGCTACCATCTGACGCTCTGCATTTTCATATCCTCCAAAACTTTCTGCTGTTACGCCCAGCTTATGAAAATTCTGACTGTTTAAAATATTTTGTTCATTTAAATTAAGAAAATCCGTAAATGTGGTAATATCCCGCTGATATGCCATGTTTGCCAACTCACGGATTCTCTTGATAAAAAGTTCTTCTTTATCCATGGATTCAGTAACCCACTCTTACAGATGGTACAGATCCTCCAAGGATATTCTGAAGATCACCGGTAATATCCACATTGTATGGTCCAAGTACAAAAATATAGCTGGATACCTGCTGAAGACTTCCTCCAAGAGAATAACATGCTCCAGAAGTAAAATCAATGATCCTCTGAGCAAGTTCCACATCAATTCCTTCAAGATTCAGAATCACTGTAGAATTTTCAACAAGTGTATCTGCAATCTCTCTTGCCTCTTCCATAGTAGTTGGTTTAATTACACACACTTCCATATTTACTGACTGTGAGGAACGTTTACTTGTACGCATAGGTGTGATCTTAGACGAAGGCGCTGGTCTGGAAACACGTTCCTGTTTTACAGGAGCTTTGGCAGCAGCTGTTTTTGCACTTACTTTTGGAGCAGAAACCTTCATCGGTTCTTCCTCCGGCTCATCGTCCAGAAAATCGTCTTCCTCTTCTACATTCTTTTTCTTGGAAAACTTCTCAAAGAATTTCTTCTTTGGCTTCTCTTCCATATCATCGTCATCATCGAGGAAATCGTCATCATCATAATCGTCCTCATCCTCAAGAATACTATCATCCAATAATTCGTCATCGTCATAATCGTCGTTCAGTTTGATGGCATCTAAAAATTTATCTAAAACGCCCATTTTAAATCTCCAATCTTATTAGTCTTATATTGCGTAATTTCTTGCACCGAAAATACCGGTACCTACACGCACCATTGTAGCGCCCTCCTGCACGGCGACCATATAATCTCCGGTCATTCCCATACTCAGAACACTCATAGTAACATTATTAATGTTTTTAGCTGCAATGTCAACACTTAATTTCTTGAGTTCACGGAAAATTTCACGATTTTCCTCAGCATTTTCTACATAAGGAGCAATTGTCATAAGACCTTTGATCTGTATATGTGGAAAACTTGCAATCTGTTCAATAAACGGCAAAACTTCTTCCGGCTTTAATCCAAATTTGCTCTCTTCCTGAGCTACATTTACTTCTATAAGAATCGGTACGACTACATCCTTTTTCTCTGCCTCTTTTTCTATGGTTTCAGCCAGTCGAAGAGAATCTACAGAATGAATCATCGCAACCTTATCCACAATATATTTTACTTTATTGCGCTGAAGATGTCCGATCATATGCCACTGAACATCCGCCGGCATCTGATCATATTTATCCACAATCTCCTGTACTTTATTTTCTCCGAAAACGCGTGCACCTGCAGCATAAGCCTCCTGAAGCATTTCCACTGGTTTTGTCTTGCTGACGGCAATAAGTGTAACCTCTCCAGGATCTCTATTTACTTTCTTACAGGATTCTTCAATATTTTTCTGTACCTGTACTAAATTTTCCGCTACCATAGCCGAAAGCCTCCTTTATTAATAAAGTATATCTTGTTCACTTACTTTATCTGCATTTTTTACAATACGGTCATATCTGACAAGTCCATTATATGTTTCTTTGGAAACAACCGCGTATTCTTCATTTTCATCCAGAATTTCAATTCTGCGAAATACAGCATACCCTTGGTTGATGCAGTAAACGCCCTCCAGAACTTCTGTATCTCCGATTACAAACTTTTCTCCGCTGTCCGGATCAATGATTGCATCGCCTTCATTGAATTTACTTTTATCAACGTAATAAATATAACTTACTTTCTGTGTTTTTTCATCCGTAGCCTCATCACGTCCGTAAATACCCGTATTTATAAACGTTGTAGTGCTGTTTCCTTTTTTGTTTCTGCCTGAAAGCATAAAGCCTGACTGCTGTGTATCTTTATCCGTTGTCATATATTTCGAGGGAATTGCATAAAATTCCTTCGTTACTATAGATGATAACGGAACTTTCAGTCCGGTCACATTATTGGTAACCAGTTCTATTTCTAGGAAACGATCCGATGCATAACGGATAAGACCTTTATTGAAATCAATCTTTCCATATTTAGATCCATCAATCTCCTTAATGGAAAAATCTCCGGTCTGAGTCAGATCATCTTTTAAAAATTTAACACGTATGGATGTGCGGTCTTTCAGATTGGCAGCCTGTTTTTCACTTAACGGAATCAAAAGACTCCATCGTTCATCCGTGATAATTGTATAAATATCGTCTCCGGCATTTACCTGGCCATCTGTTTTCAGATCTGTTTCCTGATAAGAATTCTGATCAAAATCAGCTGCTGTAACGGTATCGACGGTTTTGGATTCATATCCATCCGTAGAATACAAAATAATACCGTCTGTCTGGGCACGACGTATATTCGGGTCACTGGAAGCTGTTGTTGTAGTTGTTGTAACTTCCTCCCCGTCTTCGTTCACTGTACTGGTCGTAGATACACTGGAGTTATCAGAAGCATACTGAAGAATGCTTCCGTTCAGCTGATATTTAAAACTGTATGTACTGTTAAATTTACTTGCATCAAACCCTTTGGAAAAACTCTGCATATTACTGCGGATATCCGTCAGCTCCTCCTTACTCAGAGAAGAACCGCTGCCCGCAGCCTTGGAGCTGTTTAAACTGTATACAGCTCCATTTGCATTGATCTTGGTTCCCTCTCTTGCATAATAGGTAACATACCCACCAGCATCTGCCTGTACTACATTTTCTGTCATAATAGACAATCCGGTGTATGTTTCATTCATGGACAAAGGACCTGACGGAACCTGATAGGACTCCATATGAGAAGCCGTAAGATAAAGAATCACACTGAAAATCATATAGATAAGTATCGCTCCAAACATCACCGTTCCAATGTTCAGACCAAAAATTTTACGAAGTTTTGCCAGTATTCCAGGTGTGCTGCTGGAATGCGTTTTATTATCAGGCAAATGAATGCCTCCTTTACATCTTTCATCTCTTAAAATCCGTTTTATTGTAACATTTTCTTTTCCTGAATACAAGCTCTAAAACGGGCGAACATACTTTCCGAATATCCGTTTGCTATTTTCGCAAAAGTATGTTATAATATTCAAAATATAATTTCGTGACGCTGTCATATCATATCCGGCAGCAGATAAACTTTAACCCAGGGAGGTAAATACATATGACATATGGCAGAATCAGCAAAAAACAGCAGGAAATACTGGATTACATGAAAAATGAAATTCTCAACAGAGGTTTTCCGCCTTCTGTACGTGAGATCTGTGAAGCAGTAAATCTGAAGTCCACCTCTTCTGTTCACTCTCACCTGGAAGCTCTCGAAAAAAACGGATATATTCGCAGAGATGCAACCAAACCCCGTGCAATTGAAATTATAGACGATAATTTTAATCTGGTACGCCGTGAGGTTGTCAATGTCCCACTTGTAGGTACCGTTGCAGCCGGACAGCCGATCCTGGCTGTCGAAAACATTGATGCCTACTTTCCAATCCCGGCAGAATATATGCCAAATGAACAGAGCTTTATGTTAACAGTAAAAGGTGACAGTATGATCAACGCAGGTATTTTTGACGGCGATCAGGTGCTTGTAAAACAGCAGTCCACCGCCGAAAACGGAGATATGGTAGTTGCTCTGATTGATGATTCTGCCACAGTCAAAACATTCTATAAAGAAAATGGTTATTATCGTCTTCAGCCGGAAAATGACAATATGGAACCGATTATTATCACTGGAAACCTGAAAATCCTTGGCAAGGTATTTGGAGTGTTCCGCTTCTTTTCTTAAACTGCAGTTTCCAGTTATATGAAAGCAGCAAAAATGCGGTATCTGTTTAAAGGATACCGCATTTTTTGTTCAGCTTGTTTAACCAAATCAAGTAAGTAGCGAAGCGGATTGCGAATATCCGCTTGACTCTATACGAAGTTATTCTTTGCCTTTCATGGTTTACATAATGTTTTTACAGTAAACTTTAAAACGAAATTTATTCTTCACCTTCTGCCAGGAATTCCTGGGCATCAAGAATCTTTCCGTCTCTCCAGATTCTCTCCAGATCATAAAACAGTCTGTTCTCTTCGTCAAAGATATGGATGATCATATCGCCATAATCCATAAGAACCCAGCTGGAGTTTCTGGTTCCCTCGATTTGTTTTGCCTCATATCCGGCACGGCCAAGCATCTCATCTGCGTTGTCAACCATTGCCTGTACCTGATTCTGGTTGGAAGCACTTGCGAGCACAAAATAATCTGCGATTACGGAAACCTCATGGATATCAATGATCTTGATATCTTTTGCTTTTTTATCATCCAGTGCCTTGCAGGCGATCCGGACCATCTCTTTTTCGATACTCATAGAATTTTAATCCTCCTGTCTGTTGGCTGCATCCTGCATTTTTCTGTCATGGAGGTCTTTATAATAAACATAAGCATCCCTGGTCGTACTGTCGATCTCCTTGGGATTTTCCTCCAGATATTCCAGTGTATCTTTCAAAATCTCATACATACACTCATCCAGATCTTCAAAAGCGATCTTTCGAACTTTTGGAAGATTCGGGGCTTTGTCACGCATTGGTTCGATATAATCTGAGATATATACAATCTTCTCAAGAAGACTCATTCCCGGTCTTCCTGTCGTATGATACGTGATCGCTGTCAGGATCTCTTCATCTTTAATGTCATATTTACTGCTGGCCACATAAGCCCCCAGTTTTGCGTGAAGAAGAAATGGATGATCCTTTTCAAAATCTGATACCGGAATATCATGCTGGCTGCACAGTTTCAGTTTCTTTTTATTAGGAATGCACTTTGCACTGTCATGAAGAAGACCAGCAGCCTGTGCATCCTCCAGATCATAACCATAAACCATGGCAAGTGCGGCACAGGTGTACATAACTCCCATCGTATGCTCAAATCTGGCTTCATCCAGATATTTGGAAAGTTTCTTTTTTATCTTGATAAAATCATATTTTCCCATCTGAATCATTTCCTTTATATATATCGTTTTTCTCAATATAGGAAATCACAGGCTGAGGAACATAGTAGCGGAGACTCTGTCCACTTTTATGCCAGGAACGGAGAAGCTCGCTGGAAACATCAATATTCATCGTATCCAATCGGATAAAATTCCCGCTGTACTTCTGTGCCAGAAGTTCCATCTGCTGATCAAGCTCCTTTAACGGGGTATGATCTCTGGTTGCTACTACCAGCACTGCTTCCTGACAGATGCGTCCCGGTTCCCTCCAGGTATCAAAATTATAAAGGGAATCCGCACCGATAATAAAATAATATTCTGTATCCGGATTCGCTGCATTCAACTGTTCCAACGTCCGGTAAGTATACGTATAGCCTTCCTCATGCATCTCGATCAGAGACAGCTCAAAATGAGGATTGTCCTTTATGGCAAGACGGACCATTTCCGCACGTTGTTCATCGGTAGCCCGGCCTTTCCGGTTTCGTTTATGCGGTGGATTTCCACAGGGCATAAACAAAACCTTATCAAGTCCCAGCTGTTCATAGGCTTTTTCTCCCAGGATCAGATGCCCCATATGAATGGGATCAAAAGTGCCGCCCATGATTCCTATTTTTTTTACTTTTTTGCTCAATTATGACCTCCCGAAATTACGGAAGAATGATCTTTTTCTTATCCTTTTTACCTTCTCTGTAGAGAACGATCTTTTTACCGATCACCTGTACTACCTGAGATCTTGTTCTCTCTGCAAGGACCTGTGCCATTTCACGTGGGTCTTCCAGACAGTTCTGAAGAACACTGATCTTGATCAGCTCTCTTGCTGCAAGAGCTTCCTCAACAGCAGCAGTATTTTCAGGAGTAAGACCTCCCTTGCCAAGCTGAAGGATTGGATCCATGGTCATGGCAAGGCCTTTTAAATATGCTCTCTGCTTACTTGTCATTTGTCATACCTCTTATTTATAATAATCAAAATCAAAGCCATACATACGAACTGTGTCGCCTTCCTGGATACCTGCTTTTTCCAGTTCTTCCAGAATGCCGCCTTCTTTTAGGAATCTCTGGAAGAACGCAAATCCCTTCTCAGAATCCAGATTTGTATAGCCAAGCATTTTTTCAATCTTAGGACCTTCCACAAGAAAGACTTCCGGATCTTCTTCACTGCGTTCCACAGTAAACGGAAGATTCTCATTTACCAGAACATCTTCAGGGAAGAATTCCTGTTCAAACACAACCGGTTTCATAGGACTCTTGTCCAGAAGCTCTTTCACATGGAAAAGAAGCTCTCTGACACCCTGTCCGGTAACTGCTGAAATCGGATATACAGAAATACCCTGCGGTTCAAATTCTGCTTTCAGCCGGTCGATGGGGTTTTCTTCTCCATCGTCGAAAATACAGTCGATCTTGTTGGCTGCGATCACCTGCGGTCTTGCCGCGATTTCCGGATTGTAAGCTTCCAGCTCTTTATTGATCTTGTGGATATCTTCTACCGGATCACGACCTTCTACGGAAGCTGCATCTACAATGTGGATGATAACTCGTGTACGCTCAATATGACGGAGGAATTCATGTCCAAGTCCCACACCTTCCGATGCACCCTCGATCAGTCCCGGGATATCTGCGATAACAAAACCGCCGTTATCCGTATCTACAACGCCAAGATTCGGGCTTAATGTTGTAAAGTGATAGTTGGCGATCTTCGGCTGTGCATTGGTCACACGGGAAAGGAAAGTGGATTTACCAACATTCGGGAATCCTACCAGACCAACATCAGCGATCACTTTGAGCTCAAGGAGAACTTCAAGCTCCTGAGCCGGCTGTCCTGGCTGTGCGTATTTCGGTACCTGCATAGTAGCTGTTGCGTAGTGCTGATTGCCTTTTCCGCCACGGCCGCCCTTTAACACGATCTGTCTGCGGTTCTCACCGGACATATCCGCAATGACCTTGCCGGATTCCGCATCCATGATGACCGTTCCTTCCGGAACTTTCAGGACAACATCTTTGCCATCGGCGCCATGACAGCGTTTTTTACCGCCCTCCTGGCCATCCTCAGCTTTATATTTTCTTCTGTGTCTGTAGTCTCCGAGAGTATTCTGCCCCTCGTCGATCTCAAAAATCACATCACCGCCACGACCGCCATCGCCGCCGTCCGGGCCACCATTCGGCACATACAGCTCACGGCGGAAGCTTACATGTCCGTCGCCGCCTTTACCGGAGCGGATAATGATCCTTGCTCTATCTGCAAACATATTACACCTCTATTCCAAAAAAAGGCTCCAAACCGGATCGATTTGAAGCCTTTTACCTATTTCATTACTCTGCGTCTACAGGAACGATAGAAACCTGTTTCTTATCGCGACCTTTTCTTGTGAATCTTACGACTCCGTCTGTAAGTGCAAATAAAGTATAGTCTTTACCGCAGCCTACGTTTTCACCTGGGTGAATCTTGGTTCCGCGCTGTCTGTAAAGAATGTTTCCGGCTTTTACAAACTGTCCGTCTGCTCTTTTCGCACCTAATCTCTTAGACTCGGAATCACGACCGTTCTTTGTAGAACCAACTCCCTTTTTATGTGCGAATAACTGAAGGTTCATCTTCATCATTGTTGTTACACCTCCTTGACTTTTACTGTCAAATATCGATTGTTATAACTACCAGCAATTTCCGTCAGACCGAGAAGTAAGGAATCCATAAGGAGCATCCCCCGTTCAGAAAGATCATTTCTGAAATGAATGGAAACAAATCCATCCTTTTCCTGCACATCAAATTTATCATCTGTAAACTTCTCAAGAGAATTTACAGTGGTAATAATCAGTGCAGACACAGCAGCACAGACAATATCCTGTCCAGCTTCCGCATAACCGGCATGTCCCTTCGAAATAAATTCTACGTAAGATCCGTTTTTCTTTCTGACTTTAATTGTAATCATGATGACACCAGATTAACCGTTAATCTTTTCGATCTTAACTTTGGTGTACTGCTGTCTGTGTCCGTTTTTCTTGTGATATCCAGTTTTGCGTTTGTATTTGTAAACGATGACCTTGCGATTCTTACCGTTTTCAACTACAGAAGCGGTAACACTGGCATCTTTTACATCTTCGCCAACTTTTAATCCGTCATTGCTAACTGCGATTACGTTGTCAAATGTTACGGTTTCACCAGCTTCTACACCGAGCTTTTCAACTTTAATTACGTCACCCTCGGCAACCTTGTACTGTTTACCACCTGTTGCAATAATTGCGTACATCTGTGGCACCTCCTAATTATTTACTCGCCAAATTCGGTGGCTTCTGTCTTAAAACTGAAGCTCTTTAACCTCTTTGTGCGGCATACTCGATTATCATAACAGCGACTTACTGTTCTGTCAATAGTTTTTTTGACATTTTTATTATTTTTTTGCAATTTCCTGGATATCTTCAATCACAGGGCGTCTTACTTTCTTTCTGGTCATTTCCAGGATGTGTAATGGCGTGATATCAATGGCCCGGCTCTTTATCGGATCCTTTCTGAGAAGCTTCTGTAAAACATGGAAGAGTTCATCTCTGTGATCCGGGTTTTCCATATTGATAAAATCGATCAGGATAATGCCTGAAAGATTCCGAAGCCGTAATTGCCGGCTGATCTCCGCTGCAGCTTCCAGATTGATCTTACGGAAAGTTTCTTCCATTTTCTTCTTTCCGGTATATTTTCCGCTGTTTACATCAATCGATACAAAAGCCTCCGTCTGCTGGATCACCAGAAAACCACCGCTATTCAGCCATACCTTTTCCTTCTGGATCGTATCCAGTGCCGTTTCCACACGATACAACTTATAAAGAGGAAGTAGTTTATCCTGATAAAAACGAAGCTTTTCTTTAAGCTCTGGACTGATCTCTTCCAGATATCCCTGGATCACTTCCCTGATCTCGGGCACATCGGTGATGATCTCATCCAGATCACGGCCATAGGCATCCCGTACAGCCGCCACATAAAATGGTTCGGTCTCCAGAACAAGGCTGAAGCAGGTACGGTTCCGTCCCTGAACCAAAGCTTTATGGTAACGGCCCTTCAGCCATTCCAGTTCCTTCAGGATTTCTTCTTTGGAAGCATCTGCGGCATTGGTACGGACAATGATCCCGAATTCTTTATCCGGGCGGTCTGCTTCTTCTTTCAGCCATCCGCTGAGACGATGACGGTCTTCCTGTGTCAGTTTGGAAGACAGGCCAAATTTTTTATCTCCTGTGGTAAGAACAAGATATCTTCCTGTAAAATTCAGATTAGACGTCAGTGCAGGAAGTTTTCCCTTCATGGCATCCCTGCTCACCTGGACCAGAAGTTCATCTCCCGGCCGCAATGGTCCGTTTCCTTTTCTTCCTGCGGAAAAAACAGCTCTCTGCGCTTCCGCAAGGGGATAGTAACATCTCTTTCCAGGTCCGATCTGGACAAAAGCCGCCTGGATATTGGATGCGATATTTTCAACCTGTCCGGTATAGATATTTCCAAGAATGGATTTTTCCTGATCGGATTCCAGCCGGACCTCCACAATCCGTTCCTCTTCAATAAGAGCCGCAACTGTACACGGAACATCATGGATCTCCATCCTTGTTATGATCAGTTTACTCAATTTCCTCACCTAATGATTCCAGCGTTACAAAACGCGGGCTTGCATTTTCTCCCTGGTCTGCATACATTTCCAGACGTTTCACTGTAAAGGCAAATTCCGGAAGTTCTTCTCCCAGCCATTTGAAGAATGTATTTGTTACCAGTTCTGGTTTCGTGTAATTGGAACTTGCAGATGCCAGCATATAAAAGAAGCCCTTCTCCCTTACTTCCATTTTATAGATATTCGGTCGAAGATCGATTTCCTTTTCACTGCGCTTGGTCTGCTTGGTCACTTTGATCTCCGGCTGTGCCAGAAATTCTTCCACTCGGCTTTTCCATTCAATAGAAGGCTCCCTGCCCAGCCGGAACTCCACAAGGTAATCTGCTGCTGCCACCAGCGCCATCGCTTTACCAGCTTTTCCATCCTCTACCTTGCGGACACTTACGATATGCATCCCCTCTGCCATCTGTTCATCCAGACGAGCCGCAATCTCAGACGTAGCCATATCTTCTGCCATCTCCAAGTCAAAATAATCTCCCAGGCTTTCCATTCCAACTCCAAGAGGAACTGCAAAAGACATGATCATATGGGGACTGTATCCTCCCGAAAAAGCCACTGGAAGCTCTGCACGGCGTATCGCTTTCTGGAAATAACGCATGGTATCCAGATGTCCCACAAACTTCATAGGACCCTCTTTACTGAATTTAATTCTTACCTTCAAGGCAGACACCTCCTTTAAATTTCATAGCTCCACATGCAGAACATTTCTGACGGCAGTTTTCTGTCACAACACCCTCTTTTGCACGCTGCCATTCACGCTCCAGGAATTTACGGCTGACACCAGTATCAATGAAATCCCATGGAAGGATCTCATCCAGGCTTCTTTCACGAAGTGTGTAGAATGTCATATCCACGCCACATTCAGCCATAGCTTCTTTCCAGATACCATAATCAAAATTTTCTGTCCATGCATCATAGAGAGCACCTTTTTCATAAGCTTTCAGGATCACATCTGCACATCGTCTGTCACCTCGTGCCAGGAATCCCTCCAGTGCTGTTACATCCGGCTCATGCCAGTTGTAACGGATGCTTCTCTGGTTCAGCTGTGCACGGATCTCACTCTTAACCACTTTGGCTTTTTCCACAAAATCCTGCTCTGTATACATCGGTGCCCACTGGAATGGTGTAAACGGTTTCGGTACAAAGAAGGAGGTGCTGACATTGATCTGTACTTTGCCCTTCCTCTGTTCTTTCGGAACCACTTCATAATAGGTTTCTGCGATCTTCTGAGCTAGATGTGCGATTCCCTTCATATCGTCTTCTGTTTCTGTTGGAAGGCCAAGCATAAAATAAAGTTTTACCTGATTCCAGCCGCCTTTAAACGCCTCGCCAGCGCCATGGAGGATTACTTCCTCTGTCAGTCCTTTGTTAATAACATCACGAAGTCTCTGTGAACCTGCCTCCGGTGCAAAAGTCAGGCTGCTTTTCTTTACATCCTGCACTTTGCTCATAACATCCAACGCAAAGGCATCGATCCTGAGGGACGGAAGAGAAATATTTATCGCTTTTCCATGAAACTCCTCGATCAGAAAATTCACCAGTTCTTTCAACTGAGAATAGTCACTGGAACTTAAAGAACTGAGGGAAATCTCTTCGTGTCCTGTATTTTTCAGCATGACCCGTGCGGATTCTTTCAGAGTTTCAACATCACGTTCACGGGTAGGACGGTAGATCATTCCTGCCTGGCAGAAACGACATCCACGGATGCATCCTCGCTGGATTTCCAGAGTCACACGATCCTGTGTAGCCTTGATATGTGGAACAACCGGTGCCTCCACTGCACGATATTCTTTTTCCATATCTATGATCAGCTGTTTCTGGACTTTTTCCGGAACACCTTCCTCAGTTGGTACAAAAGACGCAATCGTGCCGTCTTCTTTATAGGTAACCTCATAAAGAGATGGAACATAAATTCCCGGAATCTTAGCTGCTGCCAGAAGGAAATCTCTCCTGCTGCCCCCGGCCTTCTTATTGGCCTTATAAGCATCAAAAAGAGCATCGTAAACCGTCTCGCCCTCTCCAATATAAAACAGGTCAAAAAACGGCGCCAACGGCTCCGGATTATACGCACAGGCACCACCACCGATCACAATCGGGAAATCCTCACCACGGTCCGCACTTTTCAGCGGAATCCCGCTGAGATCCAGTACCTGGAGGATATTGGTATAACACATTTCATAACCAAGAGTGATCCCAAGGAAATCAAAATCACGGATCGGCTCCTGGGACTCCAGTGCAAATAACGGGATATTCTGTTCTCTCATCACCTTATCCAGATCCGGCCATGGAGAAAAAAGGCGCTCACACCATACGTCCTCACGCTGGTTGAACATGTTGTAGAGGATCATCATGCCGAGATTTGACATGCCGATCTCATAGACATCCGGGAAGCACATGGCAACTCTAATGTCAATTTTAGACAGGTCTTTCATTACGGAATTGACTTCGCCACCGATATAACGGGCTGCTTTGTCAACTTTTAGCAATATTTCATCATTTAATGCTAATTTTCTCATAGTTTTCCTTTCGCTAGTTGTGCATATTGTACAAGATAATCGAATTAGTAAGCAGTCTGTACAATATATAACTCATATTAAATAATACGTCATTTTACCTGCTGAAAACCCTCTAAAAAAAGGCCGTTCAGGGCGTTTGGTCAAAAAATGGGTTTTCTGCAAATACTCGACAATAAATATCACGTTTTGTGAAAAGCCAGTATTTATAAGGTTTTTTCCGGTCCATACAGCACGAAAAAACAATTCCTGTCAGAGAACAATTTCCTCAAAAACCAAGTGTCATGTAGGGTGAAAATTTGACATATATCTTCTGCTATTATAAACGCATCAACAGGTAAATTCAAGATTATATGTCATAATACCCTGTTACATCCGGCATATCCAGTGAATGAGTATTTTCAGATTCAGGAATGACTTCGTCCACAAACGGCTGCATCATAGAAGCAAGATTAATCACTTTCATTTTCGATTTTACATAAATCTCTTTTGTAAAATCAGAGCTATAATGCCCAAGGCTGGTTGAAATTGCTTTCATACTCACATGATACTGGGAAAGTATTGTAGCATATGTGGTTCGTAGTTTTCTCCATTCAATAAAGCGGAACCCACATTTTTTTACAACTCTTTTATATGGTTTGTCTTTAAAACTTCTGTTCCATGGCAGACCATTGTCCTGGCATATAAGATATCCAAGATCATGGAAATCGTCTCCCAGATACTCTTTTAGTTCATCATAATGTCTGCGTTGAAGAATGATTTCATCAATTACAAAGTCGGCTAACGGCACTTCTCTGACGCTGTTATGAGTTTTGGTACGTTTTTCCTGCGTTAATAAGCTCTGTCCTGGGACACCGTCATTTGTAATCGTGCGTCCCAACTGGCTTTCCACATAAAGCTTGTTGTTCATAAAATCAATGTTTTGATACTTGACAGCAATCGTTTCTGAAATTCTCAATCCAGTTGTAACAGCAAGCAGCATAGCCATAAAGATATGCGGTTCTTCTGTTTTGCAGGTATATAAAAGCATGGATACCTGTTCTACAGAATAGACGTTTGAACGGTCTGCTAATTTCTTCTGAAATTCCTTTTTCTGCTTTTTGGCATACTCTCTTCTGGTTCCTCTTTTTTGGGCTTTATGAAGAGTGATTGCAGAATCCACGAGGTTATTGGAAACATAACCGTTTATTCGGGCATACTTAAACGAACCAGATAATACTCCGTAAGCAACTCTCAGCATATCAGGAGACTTAATAGTATCAAGTCCCCTGATAAAGTCATCACTTTTTAAATCGCAGAGGTATTTATTACCGATTGCCTTAATCAAGTAATTATAGATGATATTTCGGTAAGACATAAACGTGTTATATGCAATATCCTTTGTGTCAATCATATAATAATACAGCCAGTAATCAAAAAACTCTTTTACTGTATAATCATATGGAAAAAATTCCTGGTTGTATAACTGTGCTATTACAATTTCCCTTGCCTTGGAAGCCTCGCCCTTGGTATCAAATCCCCCTTTTTGGTAATCCGCCTGATCTCCAGATTCAAAGGTAAACGTTACCCTGTAACAGTATTTTTTTCTTGACTTCAGGTATACGATACTGTCATTAAATTTCCATGAAATAATCTTTCCATAAAAGAATGTTTCCCTCACGTCCGGACGTGTTATTTCTTTTACATGCATTATTTTCCACCTCCACTGTTTGTCAGGGCGATGGCAGGATCCATGGTATGAGATATAGTTGCCTTGATCTGATCTTGGGCATCCATAATACCGCAGTAAATATCAAAGGTTGTATTAATATTTTTGTGTCCGAGTACTTCCGAAATCTTCTCCAGAGGAATGTTCATCTCAATTAATGCAGTTGCACACATGTGTCTTAGTGTGTGCATGGAAATGTGAGGCAGATTACAGGATTTGGTAATAGCATTAATTCCTGTATTAAGTGTTGCATCACTTTTTATCCGCCCATACATTCCAAGGCAGACATAATCCTTGAAGTCACGATTTCCAGTCTTTGCAATGATACGTTCATTTTCTTCCCTGCGGATTTTTAATTCCTCAAAAATAACAGATGGAACTACGAGGCACCGGTTACTGTTTAAGGTTTTCGGCGGTTTGAAGGTCCTTTCAGAAGAATAAACTTTTACTTGTTTGTCATTGCCGGATTCTTTACTTTCGTAATGATAATCCCTGGTATACTGCCGCTGTATTGTAAGGGTTCGTGATTTTTTGTGAAAATCGGAATATTTGAGACCTAAGATTTCACCCGTTCTCAGCCCACATACCAAAGCAAGCAGTATTTCAAAATAACAAGTATGATAAACCTTAGCGGTACGAATAAAAGAGCTTATTTGCTCTTTTGTGTATAGATCCATTTTTTTTCTGCCTGAATAACAAGATTTTATTCCCAGAAGAACTTTTGGCGATATGAAACCACTCTTTTCTGCCTCTTTTAAAATGACGCGCAGAACCTTATAAGTCATCTCGCCGGAACTGTTGCTGTACTTTTTACATTCGGAAAGCAAATCATTTACAAAAGTGTCTGTCAGCATACTCAATAGAACATCTCTGCGGATTTTGGGCAGTATGATTTTGTAAATCACCCAGAAATACTTTAACTGGTTGCTGCTGTCTGTAAATTCTGTCAGGTAGTGTTCATGCCAGTACTGCAGATATTCTGCAAAAGTATAGGAGTTTTGGGTAAGATTCTTGATACGGGAAATTGCTTTCCTGTAAATCTCCTCTGAAATAAGATAGCTTTTGGATGCTTCCTCTTTTGACGGGAATCCGGCTTTAATGTCATACTCAATTGCGTATGTCTTTGCATTGATTTTCTTTTCAATATGGTTCCATGAACCATTTTTTTCAAATACATTATAATCTGTCAATGATACTTGCATTGTGATCCTCCTTTAAAGTAACACAGAATGCCCCCTTCATTGACAAGTTAACTTTATCACGCAGTAACATTCTGTGTCAATATGATGTATCATTAAACAATAATATGTTACGTGTTCCCTTCCATCCAGTCATCAAACGGTTTCTTTGGAATGCGGTAAAGTTTTCCAAGTTTGATAACTTTGAACGGGCTCTGTGTCTTGTAGGCTTCCTTTACCAGTTCATATGCCCTGGTCCTTCCGATGCCGAGAAGTTCCTGTAAATCATCCATATCATACAGTTTGGATCCTTTCATCTGAGTCTTCTCCTTTCTTTTGGTGATGTAAATAATATGTTCGATTGGAAAGATTTTTTCTGAAATATGTGCTAATAATTTTGGTGAAATCAATTTCTTTCTTGTTTACAGAGTAAGAACACATATTAAATACGACAAAAATAATTTTGATGAAAAGGAGAAAGAAACTATGGCTTACAAGAAACTAAAAATAATATGTGATGCGGATGATGTACTGTTATCCTGTAATGAATATGCCCTGCAGCTTCTGGGGCAGACTACAGGCCAGTATTACAATATATCCGATATTACAAAATGGGGAGAATTGGGAAATGAGCTGGATGACAGGATGCAGTTTTTCAATTATGCAGAATTTTATAAAAAACAGCCTGCTCTTCCAGGCGCGAAAGAATTCCTGGCATCTTTAATGGAAAAAGCAGAAGTGTTTATAGCCACTGCGGTATATCCAGAATTCATGGGCGAACGTATTCAGAGGATTATGACGCTGTTTCCGGAATTCCCGGTAGATCATATTATCATGGGAAAGAGGAAAGATTTGTTTCATGCAGATATTATGCTGGATGACGGGATACATAACCTGTTGGAATCAAACTGTAGTCTCCCAGTACTCTTCCGGCAGCCCTGGAACCAGAATGCGTCAGGTATCTGCTGTGTGGATGATTATGCAGATTTTTTGACACTGGTGGATTTTATGAATGGTAACAAAGCAAATATATCCAGGATACCTAAAATACTGTGTATAGTAGGGCCTTCCGGCAGCAGAAAGCGGGATCTGGCAGCGGCACTTTGTGAAGCAGATAAGCGTATGGAACTGATTAAAACCTGTACTACAGCAAAGGGACGTAAACATAATGCGGAAACGGTTTCTGCTACTTTTTTCGATCTCCTGTTCCGGCGGATGGAATTTATTGAAACGACATGGTATTGTGGTGAACAATATGGTACAAAGAAAAGAGATATCGACCAGGCTCTTGCACAGAATCATTATCCGGTTATTGTTATGGATATTTCAGGATGCTTAAGTGTTTATAATGCGTATCCCAGACAATGCGAAATCATATATGCCGACCGTGACAAACGGGACTGTATCATGTCTATTATACAGAAGCCGGCATTAAGAAGGGAACAGGTTGCTGACAGGATCGTCTCTTTTGAATTTGAAGAAAAGAACAAAGTGCTTGCAGATCATATTGTTTCTGTTGGAGATGGAAGCCTGGAAAATGAAGTTGCAGATATTCTTTCCTACTTGAAGCTGTAGAAACAAAAGGCCGGTTTCCGGTCTTTTTGTTTTTTGACAAAAAAATTTTTTTCGTACATATTATTTATAGGACATCTGAGTTTTGGAGGACTTTTTAATATGAAATGGAAACTGGCGGCATGCCGTATTAATAAAGGGTTAAAACAAAAAGAAGTTGCAGAGCTTATGCATACTTCTAATACAACGATTGTAAACCATGAGACGGGAAAGGTTAAACCAACAATTGCTCAATTAAAAATGTATTCAGAAATATATGGGATACCCGAAACGGACATTGATTGTGAAATTCGAAAATAGACAAAAGGAACAGAAAAAATTTTTTCCGCCAGCGGAACAGAAAAATGGGTGTTATGGCAGAAGGGACGCATTATACACAAAAAGAGACCCTGTTTCAGGCCTCTTTGCTACTGATTACTGGTCCTTACAAATTAACGTTATTCTCAATCGTTTTCTGTGGTACCGTTGGTTTACCGTGTTGCAGATGTTTGGGCAGGCTCTGGGAATGGAGCTTTCTTAAAGCCATGCGGGGAGGGGACTCCTCTCCTTCTTACTCTGGTATTTTATACTGTATTGTAATGTTTAATAATTTTCTGTTACACAAAAAATGAACAAAATTCATAGTTGTGAAAGCACTAGGGGATAAATAAAAGAAGGGCGATCCGTCCTTCTTTTATTTATCTTAAATATTGGAAATAACCAATCCAAACAGCATGGCCTGCTACATATGGACACTCGTTTATCTCTTTTTGCTGGCGGCAAGCAAAATGCCATCAATGGATGAGCTGCTGGCAGGAATCAGATAATAATCAACTCCGTCAATTATTCTTCTTTCAATTTGGGACAGCTGTTCAATTTCCGTCTTTATGGAAGCACTATCTGTATCAATCGTAATTTTCGCTGGAACCAGGTTGCTTATAGAAAAAGAGCATCCTTCATATTCTTCCGCTGCTTCTTTTAACTGTTCCTGTTTTTCTTCTGGTACCTCCCCATATTCAATAATGGCATCAACCAGTTCAGATTTTGACAGTTTCACATCTTCTCCGGAAAGCTGCATGTCAATCAAAGTTTCCTGAAGATGGTCATAGACACCATTGACAGCTTCAAAAGGCACATTATTGTCATACGCGCTTTGCAGCAAGTCATGAAATCCTTCTTTCTGTCCGTCCGGGCTTAAAGAAACTTCAGATCCAAATAAAACTGGGATAACTGGTCTTGCTTTGGATGCAGATTTTTCATTTTTACTGTAAAATACTGCTTTGCTGATATCCGTATGCAGACTATCCAGTGAAGGATATAAAAAAGCATGGGTAGGGGTATCAAGCATTGGTTCCACCATGCGGTTTGTGAACTCATTTTTAGGGGAATCATATTTGATGCCTGGTTTGCTTAAATTACATGGTTGAATCAGGATAAGAATAAATGGATACACTTCTTCACTGTCCCTGCCGTCTTTTCCAGGTAGATCATAAGATCCATAAGCAAAGAAAATGCAGTAATTTCCATCAGCATTATAATTTTCACGGATTAACATTGCCACTTTTTCAATTTCATCCATATCAGAAAGGCTGGAAGAACGAAGTCCTTCCACCTGGTTGTCTTTTACGTCAATTTCAATAGCAGTGGAACCTATTTTTCCTGTAACTCCTTTTTTGAAAAACTGACAGTACTGGACCAGTTCCGATTCATCCAGGCGCAGGAACGTCTGAGGCTCCTGAAAGCGGATATCGTCATGAGCGTTATCAACATAGCAGGATACAATTCTCATAACAGGTGTAGTTTCCGACTTTCCGATGATTTTTTTTATAAAAGCAATATCTTTTTTTGTCATAATACTTCTCCCTTCCAATTCTCTAAAATAAAGTTTGCTGGACATAACTTCCAATACGGTAGTTCATCCAGATGATTTCGGTAGTTACTTTTCCTGATGTAGATTGATTTTTAAGTTCAATTCTCTTCCATTCTTTTAGTTTTTCATCATATAAAGGATGAGCATATCCACTTAACATGATTTTTGCTTTGGAATCCAATAATACATCAAGCAGTTCCATATGATCTTTATCAGCCATTTCATGCTTGTACTGCTTGCCAGCTCTGGTACTAAGCACATAAGGAGGATCGACATACATAAATACATTTTCATAATCGAATCGTCTGATAAGATCTATTGCTGGCATACATTCGATCTGAGCCTGTTTCAAACGGTCTGCTGCGAGAAGCACCCAGTCAGGCAGGATTTGCCAGTTAAGCAGGGAATAAGCCCGTTCTCTTCCCTGCACATCATTTTTCCAGCCAACTTTATACCCATTGGTACGGTATCCATGCCCCATCCAGCACTTGATAAGAAAACCCAGGGCCTTTTCATACGGATCCAGGTCTGGTTGTTCATTAAACTGCCTGTCATAGATATATCTGGCATATGGTGTTGCATAAATCATGGATGCTAATTTATCAGGGTTATCTCTAAGACATGAAAACAGATTCACAACATCTAGGTCTAAGTCATTAATAGTTTCAATGGCAGATGGCTGTTTCGTAAAAAATACGGCACCGCTTCCGAAATAGGGTTCCAGATAAGAAGGGTGTTTAGGGATATATTCGCATAATTGAAATGCGATTCTCCATTTGCTGCCGGGGTACCTGAGTACGGCCCGGCAGGAATTTGTATTGCTCATTTTTCGTCCCTCTAATAAGTAGGATAATTGTTATATTGATACTGCTGGTTAGGATACTGGTTCTGTCCACTATTGCTGCTTGGCTGCTGACCATACATATCTCTTGTATACCCAGAATCCCCCTGAGGATAAGCTGAAGGTGCCGCCTGGTGCTGTTGCCCCTGCTGCCGGATACTGCTCAAGTATTGAGCGTACGTCTGCTGTCCCTGCAGAATGGTCTGGTAAGCATTTACCATTTCCCAGTTTCGGATAAAAGAATCTGTTCTTTTTAACAGGGTATATAAATCCATATCATTCAAATTAATGAATGCGGATTTTTCCTGCTGATAGGAACCGCCTTTCATATAATATCCACCCATACGGTTCTGCACACGGATGCCATGCCCATTTGATACGGAAATAAACCATGGATTATTAGACATAGAACCGTCCTGTTTCAAGGAATGCCTTGTAATGACAAATTTCTGGGCAATGGAATATCCATTTGCATCCGGAACTCCGAAAATTTTGTCAGAACTCCATTCAAATTCCTGGAAGCCGGCTTCAATGCGGGTCAGCAAGAACTGGATCTGCTCTGGAGTAAGGTTGAACTGTACGATCGTGTTATTCTGCCCGGTTCCATTGGAATAATCCTGAATAGAAATGCCAATCAAAGAACTGGTTTTTGAGCCGGAGACTTCTTCTCCTTTTGCATGTATCTGTGCATAGTGCTCAATAGGAGCCGGACGGAGTTTGTCGTAAAATGCAATCAGTTTTTTACTTGTCTGTATCTTTGCAATCTGATTGGTCTGAATAAGATTAAATGCCATATCAATACCTCCAAACATTTTTCTTCCATCTGTTTATTTCTAATATGTCATTTCTGGCATTCTCTGGTGATTTTTTATAAGAAAAAAAGAACCTGTTAAGACACAGGCTCTTTTTAATATTACGCATACACAAGTCAGTCTGATTGCGGTTTCCAATCTACCACATCCAATCTATCATTTTCTTTTTTTCCTTTAAAAATAATCTCTTTCTTAAAAACTTCACCCTGAATCTTATAACTGTCCCAAGTCAGATCCTTATATACTGCAGGAACAATCATATTTCCGTTAAGATCTATTGCTCCATAGCCATCCGTTCCTTTTACTATAGCAAATTGACTATTAAAAACCTCAGCAACCTCAGTAAACTGCTCAAATTCTTTTACAACCTGCACGGAAGCACCTTCGTCTGAAGAATCGGAGTAATGAAGTAATAGCACATGTCCATCCCGTACCGCTGTCCCGTTGTCTGAAATAACCGGAAGGCTATCAATGGAATCGCATTTGTCAATAAGAATGGTTCCTTGTCTATCAATCACTGCCCACCCATCTGATTTTTTGACCCTTGCCATGGTTCCCTGACGTCCCCATGAATCAGCTTCTTCATAATAACCCGTCATATATTTTCCGTTTTCAGAAACGTAATAGTAACCTTTTCCAGAGTTGACACATGCCGAACCGTATTCCATCGGAGAAGCCTCGGTATATTGTGGGAATATGGTTTCCCTTCCGTCTTCTTTTGCAATAAAGCCGATAAGACCTTCCTTGTCTATGACACGGCAATAATCAGAGAATGGATCCTTTTGGATTGCCATGTAGGTATCGGATAACACATTTTCCTGCTGCATTAAATATGCCCCACTCTCATCATATACAATATGGGTTCCATTTTTTGAAACAGTCAAGGAGTCATCGTATTTATATTTCGTATTGTTTCTCATATAAAAAAGGTATCCGACTGCTGCTGCACCTATAAGTGCAAAGATGATTATTGTTATAATAAAAGAAGTCTTTTGACTTGCATTATCTAATTCTTCTGTGCAGTCCTCATCTTTCAAGCTGATAGCTTTTAATAATTTTTCAATCATATCTTCTTCTCCTTATGACATTTACTGGGTTTACAGTTACAAATCATGCCGGCATACTTAATGGTACCTGTAAAGAAACCCATGACTGAAGTCAGGGGTTCTTCACAATAAAAGTATACTATAGAAGTTTTTGTTATTTCGATGTCAATACATTAAGAAATGCGAAATGCCTGTTTTCATAAGATATTAGTTGCAGGCGAGATGCTCGTCGAGAACGCTCGTCTCCTCAAGACTGAGAGCTGTTCCATTCCACAGATCGGTTACCGTGGAAACAACTATGGGATCGTCTTCTTTAGCAAGATAATTTTTGATTGCGGACCATGTATGCTTCATGGTATAGCTGTCTGCACAGATGGGATTATCAGCCTGGTTGGTACAGAGTTCTGCAAGAAGGAGTGCCGCAAATTTGTCCGTGCCATTTTCATCTTCCAGAGATAACCAGGGAGTGATTGCTTTGATGAATTTTACCAGATACTTCTGGTTTTCCATAGATGTTCCTGGACCGAAGCGGTCAGCCATAAGGGAAGCGATCCACTGGTTAAAATCTGCTGTCTGGAAATAGTTGTTCAGGAATTCAGCTACCTTTTTGTCGTCGTGCTCATAGCGGATCACCATCTGCAGGATGACATTTTTGAACTGGGTACTGTCACCGTAAATCCGCCCCATATATTCCGTGCAGAAATCAGCAAAGTTTTTCCCGAACTGTCCGATGACTTCCAGGGCCCTTCGCAGTACATAGTAGTTCTGTTTGATTGCGGAAGCATATGGGGAAAAATGTTGTCTGGCATAGGAAAGCACCTGTCTCTTCTGCTGGTCGTTCCAGCCATCCTTGAACATTCCTGCAATCATATAGATATATGCCAGCATGAGGTCCGACTGCTTGCAGGTTTTCGCGATATCCATGCATGGCTCAAAGAAATCTTCAGGATTAGATGCCTGACCGATGGTTTCCAAGGCTCTGGATAGCTGCGGATTCAATTCATATCCGAGTTTATTCTTGTTCCTATCAGACAGAGCCCGCAGTTCGTTCAGTTCGCTTTTGGGGTTTAATTTTATTTTCTCGACGGTACTGATATTTTTGGATGTTCTTTCTGTACGTTTTAAGGACGCCATATCCATTTCCATTGTTTTCTTTGTTTCAGGCTGTCCGGTGATCCAGGCTTCCATGGTCATCATTCGCAGCGGGTTAATGTAGATCTGAAAACTGATAGGAGTATCTGCCGGATAACTCCTGCCGAATTTTACTGTCCTTGTAGCTATCCTGCGGTTTGGGAGGTTCTTTGTTTTACCCCGTCCGAGGAACATTTCGATACCCAGGGAGCTTGTTGCCTTATCCAGTTTATACTTGTCACGGATTTCTTCCGATTTATAAGGAAGTTCAGTACCTGCCGGAATTAGCTGGCTTACATACTCACCTCGTAATCCGAGGTTAATGGTATCGTTTAAAATGGTGCTGGTATTAAATGCAATGCCTGGATGCAGAGCACTGGTGCATACGTTTGTTTTTTCAGAAGATGATGGATCTTCCAGCTTACGTACATTATATTTGTGGAGGCAGTAATGGTAATATACAGCTCCCCTTGCTACGGATAAATCGGGATCACTGGTTGTCAGTGGTTCGAACCCGAAGAAATCCTTTAAACGTTTTGGGATAAGATAAAACTTGGTCATGCCTCCATTTAAAATAACCGCATCTATTTTTGTATCTTTCCCACATTTATCGATGACATCAAGAACAGGGTAGATGATGTTATTTACGTCCCTTTCCGCCATATGCTGGATTTTTGATGCATCCTCCAGCTTATACTTATATCCCATAAGTGGGGATACAATCCTTTCTACATCCGATCTGGTATAAGTGTCGGCATAAGCATAAGAATCATAAAGATCAATGTCCATAACTTCCAGTTCATAATCTTCTGGAAGGTCAATGTCAGACATTCTGGCACTGTCATAGGCCTGGGACAGGTCTACTTTTAATTTTTCAGCCAGTTTTCTTAATTTGCACATGACCTCTTCTTTTCGTTTAATGCTTACTTTAATACCATTGCTCTCTTCAAAACGTTTTAACATATCTGCGGCCAGCAGTTCATCAAAATTATCACCGCCAAGAAGCGTATATCTGCTGATCGCCAGATCCTTGATGTTAAGGATCCCTTTTTCTGTATAACCTACCTGGTGGATTGTAACATCGAGGGTTCCGCCTCCGAGGTCAAATACAAGGACGTTCTTTTCTGTATCCAGTGACAGCAGGTCAGAAGGGATCTCCCCGCATTCCTGCATCCGCATGAAATCATAAATAACTGCCTTAGGCTCATAAAGCAGGACATCATGCATATTTTCCACATTGATTCCCGCCTTCCGTGCGGCATCGAGAGTAGCCTGGCACTGGTCTGAATCAAAGGAAGCAGGTACGGTTATAATAACATCACTTAATTCATTCTGAAACAGCCGCTTTTTGGCAGAATTGATCATGAAAGAAAGAATCTGTGCGGAAACATCAGAAGGGGTCTTGTCCGGGATTTCATCAACAAGGGGTACCTGGTCGCTGGTACCCATTAATGATTTTACGGACTTGCATACATAACCGTTGCGGGTTCCGTATCTGCTTTTCGCATAATCCCCGATATCGGCAGTCATTTTTCCGTCACTGTTCTTGTAATAGAATACAACGGAGGTAAGAAGGGGATTTCTTGACTTGCTTCCGGTATCGTTTTTGCGGTCAAGCTCCAGTACGATTGGTTTCATGGTATTGTTCTGCATGTTTCCATAAGCGATAACGGAATTAGTCGTTCCAAGATCAATGGCAGTGTAATATTGTTTTTCGGACATAATCGATTCTCCTATTCTTCTTTTTCGCGTACTGTTGGAAGGGAAATAATGGTATTTCCATATTTCCATCCAGGTTTTTCTACGGTAACAGATTTCTTTTCACCTTCATAGCTGAATGGCTCTCCGATGTAGGTGTATCCGGACAGATCCTCTGCTTCTGCCATAAATTCACGTCCGGTAGAGTCAAGTGGGTGAATACCGCTGTCTTTGATAAAACGAAGCAGCTGTTTGAATACAATTGTCAGTGGAAGAACTTGCGGCGGGATTTTTACTTTGTTTTCTTTTAATGCGGCGAGTCTTCTGTCCACCAGTTCAATACTGTCCAGAAGATGTCCGTAAGATTCGGAGTTCATGCTGGTATAAAAAGATGCAATGGCCGCGTCTTTTGCTTCTGCTGCGGTTTCATCGATGGTTTCATTTAATTCATCCAGCATGGCCTGTACCAGTTCCAGGGAATTTCTGCAGTTATCGTATTTGAACTGAAGCTGCTCGTATTTATCTCCGGAAGCCATCCCTTCCGCTTTGGCAGATTCAGAAAGCACATGCTCTGTTTCCTGAAGGACATCTTTGGCAGATTTTCTTTTCCGCTTCATGCCACTGTTTTTCAGCAGCTGTCCACGCAGGTTCCTGAGCAGTCTGTCACAGTAGCGGGCCCCGAAGGTAAATGCAACAGGCAGATATTTGTCATCTTTCAGATCCGGATCAGCCATAATCATGAAAATAACCATGTACTTTCCAATAAAATAGAGTTTTCCATTTTGGCGGTCGCGCAGATTCAGGTTTTCTGTGAGTTCGGAGAAATTGGATATAGCGTCCATATTTCCGTCAAGAGCTTTCTTTAATACAGCCATCTGGTTTTCTACAAAACCGAGCACATATCTTCTGCGGTCTTCACTGTCAAGATTTGTATTATGTAAAGCAGTGCGGTAATCATCATAGGTAATGCCAGACTCTTTCACAAAAGAATCCTGAAGTTTGTAATAAGCATCGTGTGGATGCAGTCCCGGATACAGCAGGCTCCCATAAATGGCAATCCATTCAAAAGCGGATTTATGCCGTCCTCTTCGGTACTCAGACAACTGCTTTTCTGCTATTTCGAGTTCTTCTTCCATTACGGAACGGTAGATTTGATCGTATTTCATTTTCTTTGTCCTCTTTAAATAATATTTTTCACCGTTCACAGACTGTACTGCGTTGAGTGTGGGCTGCAGTTTTTTTACAGCGTGAGCGAGCGGTATCTTTTCTTTCACGGGACGGGTGTGCAGTACATACATGAAATCCGGCATAAGATACTGGATGAATGAAAGTGTTTCCGGAATTGATGCATGAAGACTATAGTTGTCAAAGGGGATGGAAACACATCCTGTCCGTTTTGCTTCCTGGCCAACTACAATACAGTTTTTTGTCGGTATGTTTTCAGTGATATGAATGTTTGGGGTGTATATCTGATATCCCATGTCCGAAAGAATGTCTGCCACTGCCCTGCTCTTTGGTTCCAGGTAGACAGGGAGTTCAGGAAAAACAGAACTCAGGAAGTAAAACAGATCCAGATGTTTCGGTATGCTTCTCGAAACAAGATAGATGCCATCTCCAAGTTTTCTGTGTTCCTGAATGATATCTTTTAGTCCGGAATAGGAAGCCGGTAAGTCCGTGGGAGTGCCTTCACTGAACAGGTTTTCCCACGTATCCTCTTTCTGATAAGCATTCGGAATGTTGATCAGAAGAGTTTTTGGATGAAGCTGTTCCGGAAGGCGCATGCCATTTACCCCAAACATGGAAGCTATACTGAAATCCCCGGTATACAGAATATCATGATGCTCGGTTTCCAGATGGATCATAACTGCCCCTGGCATATGTCCGGCTGGCAGCAGGGTAATTTTACATCCATGGATGAGAAATGGTTTTGCAACAGGCCGGGTATGGATACGTTCCATAAGGATCTGTGCTTTCCGGTAACGCTCATTTTTGATCTTGTCAATTTCTTTTCGTCCGGATATGCGTCCGAACTCCAGAAGCTGCGTGTAAATCAGCCTTTTTGAGGCTTCTGTGGTTATAATCTCTGCATTCGGGGCAAGGGAGGCAATCCTTGCGATGGATCCGATATGGTCATAATGTGCATGGCTGATGAGGATCAGGTCAAGATCAGAATAATCATTCAGTTCGTACAGAAGCCTCTCATAATCTGGGTATAACTCATCTCCTTTCAGCCTGGCTCCGCAGTCCAAAAGAATATGTATACCCTCGATAGAGAGGTAATAGGCTGATGCGCCTATTTCGTTTCCGCCTCCCAACGGGATAAAGTAATCACTCATGGTTCATCCTCCTTTTCTCAGATGCCGAAAAAATTAAGCGGAGAATGACAGGGATGAAAAATCGAACAGGTCACCGATGGAAAAATTATTCTTGGGTTTCAGTGCATCAATGACATACTGGAGAGCTTTCTGTCGTTTGGTTTCATCGTGCAAAATTCCAAATAACCCCGCTGTATTTCTTGCGTCCACAAGGGCATCATGCTGGTGACCGCAGAAGTCTTCTCCTGCGTACATAACCGCGTCTTTTAAAGAAACATTGTGTTCCAGGCCGAGGGTATGTCCATATTCAGCCTGAAAATCAAACCATGTAGTGTCAATGTATTTTTTATCCTGAATGGATAAAGAGACATTTTTTAATTGGATTTCCTTTGAAATCTGGGCAAAATCATTATCGCTCCATTGAACAATCTGAATTTCATCCTGGATGCTGTTGCACCAGGAGAAAAACATGTGTAAGGCATCTTCAAAATAAGGTGCCGATTCTACCATGGATGTTTTGATTCCCGTCAGTTTTTCATATTTTTTCTCAATACGGGAATTGAAATATGGTTTAACAAGGGTGACAAAACTGCCAATCTCATGATACGTTTCGTCGAGCAAAACGGCCCCAATTTCAATTACTTCGAGTTTGCAGGTTGTGCGCTCTGCCTTGTAGACAGAAGCAATTGGATTCATTTCAAGATCGATAACAACATATTTCATAGTGGTTTCCTCCCTGGTTTTATTTCCCGGAATAGCCTTTATGCGAGGGTATTCCATTGATTTGATAATATGAGCATAACATGGGGATTAGGGCAACTCAATGTCAATGCGTTACGAAAGAACGGAGGAAAAATGGGGTGTCAGTACGTTACGAAAGGGTGGATATTCAGAAATCTGGATGTGTGGTATAAGAATAGTACAGGTTACTATTGTGGTTTAGATAAGGAGGAATCGAAATGCAGAAGAAACGAAACATTATTCCACTGGTTGAAACTTATAACGAAGTGGATACCGAAAAGTACATCAAATCCTACATGTTCATCAAAGGATTTGCAGTAGCAAAGAACCTGAAGCAGACACTGATTGCGTTGGCAGTGGCAAGACATTTCCACAATGGCCAGTACCGGAAGGATGGAATGCCATACATTGTCCATCCGTTGAAAGTCTGCAGTACGTTAATCAATTATGGAATTGATGATGATACAACGCTTGCTGCTGCCCTGCTGCATGATCTGCTGGAAGACTGCAGCGATAAGCTCCCTTTGAAAGGCCGGGAACTGATTACGGAGTACCATCTTTCCCAGGAGGTACTGGATATTATTACGCTTCTGACTAAGGAATCCGGGCTGGATGAATACGAGCTAAGCGTGTATTTTAAAAAGATTGAGCGAAACTGTAAGGCATCTCTGATCAAACTCAGTGACCGCCTGCATAACAGCACCAGCCTGTATACGTTTACCTTTGAACGGATGCGTAAGTACATCAAGGAAACAGACGACTTTCTGATTCCGATGGCTTCCTATTGCAAGAATTATTATCCGGATTATACCAATTCATTTTCAATCCTGAAAAGTAACATTTATTCACTGAACAACAGTATGCGAATCATGATGGATAAATTTGATCAGGTGAAAGGCATTGGCGAAAAAACAGATTCCTCAAAGAGAGAGGCAATCATCAACTGATTGGCAGGAAATTGACTGCTGAAGTCGGCAGTATCCAGCTTAGTAATTTGTGAAATTTTCGGTACAAACCTTACTTGAATTACATTTTAAGTAAAGTTTGTACCGCCTTTTAATCGTCTTGTAACTATAGCTTCTAATCTAGTTGTGCTCCGTAATTTTTCAAGTCTCTTATATCTTCTACTGATAAGTCAGACAATATGCTTAATTTTTGGATTTTCGTATCTTTCACTTTTAATCCAGGAATATATTTTATAGTTTTAAAACAGGTTAGGTTTTTTGAGATTTTTTTACATTTTGTCGGTTTCCATATTTTTACCGTTCCATCAAATGATGAAGTGATAAAAATCTCTGAAAACGGAACAAAACTCACAGATGAAACGCACCCATTTTGATGTCCGTTATATTTTTTATAAAAAAGGAATTGTAAATGTTGTTTTATCGAATATAAAAAATTCTCAATATCGTCAGAAACAAAAGAAGATAATGTTAATCGAAAATCTTTTGAATTAGTATAGTAAACTTTATTATATGCAATATAACTCAATATATGTCGTAAAGATATAGGCGAAGAAATTTTATTGATTCGGGGTAAATTATATATGTCAAACAAATGTTCCTGCGTTTGAACACTGTATATCTGAACTTCCGGAGAAAGGTCACTTGTAACAACCGCCAAAAATTTTGCATCATTACTTAAAAACAACTCTGGTGGATAGTATCCTTTGTTTGTAAGATATAAATTATACTCGTGGTTATATTCATTTAATTTATAAACTTGTCCTCCTTTCATTGTAAGATAATTTGATTTTTGATATGAGAAACATACAACATTTCCCAAAAGCATTATTTTATGCTCATCATTAACCCCTTTAAATGGGGTTTTTTCTAAATTAATTTTAATCGCAGGAAATTTTTTTTCATTAATTATATCATACGCCTTAATCTTTCCATTATGAGGAGAAGTAGTATATATGATAGCATTACCAGATATTGATATTAATTTTTTTTTCATCCCTTCTTGAGATAATGAGAAGCTAAGCCTTTTTAATATATTTGACTGAGTGTCATATTTGAAAAAATATTTATTGTCTCCATTGATGACTAGGTATTTACCATTTGCGACAAATTGTATGTATTCGACTTTTTCACATGGAACAATAATTTTATCAACAAAATGAAATTTTTCGCTATAATGATAAATATTTAAAATATTATTTAAGTAAGCAATAGCAAATAATTTACTATTGTCCTCGTAAGCAGTATGGTGAATATTTGAAACAAATATATTGTTAGATAAAATACCTGTTTCGAGATTGAAAACAAGGACTTCTTTTTTATTGCACATAAGAATTTCATGTGTTGATTTAATGTAGTATGAACAAAGTATTCTTTTGTCATTACAATTTTGTAAATCCTTTACGACTTTTTTTCGATTCAAATCCCATATTTTAATACATCCATCCGTATCGCCGGCAGCTAAGTATAACTGGCTTTTATTAAAATGAATAGAGACACAAGATATAGTGTAGGTATGTGCTTTTTTGTAAAAATGGAATTGTTTAGATAAAGGTTGATCGACATAATTTAAGTTATAAATATGCAAGCCTCCATCTCTATCCCCGATAATAAGACAAGTAGATGCTACATATTTTACGGATGTAGCCACTTGATTTATTTCAGTTCCACCGTACTCTCTTTTTAGAGAAAAACGGCAGTGGAAACAGTATGACTTATTTTCTAAATGAAGTTGATATATATTTATGGAAGACCTATACATGGCAACCACAATAGAATTTCCTTCTTGATTAAAATCAATTCCACTTATCCTTTCATACGGATCATCTTCATTGCAGATAGTAAAGACTTTCGTAAAAGTTTCAAGATTCCAAATTTCTATGCTTTTTTCAGAAAAAATATTATAGCGACTTGAAACAGTATAAGCGATGTATTTGCTATCCGAAGTAAAGGTAATCATATTACCGTCTGATATTAATGGATTATAACTGTATCCTAAATATCCAATGACTTTAAATGAGGTTGTATTTATAACTTGTGTTTTTTTGCGTTTATAAAAAACAGCCAAAAATTCCCCCGAAGGCGAAAAAACACCATTTATTGAGCGATATCGTCTACACACTTTATATGTATTAATATCAATGATTTCCGTTATTTTACCTGTAGAAACTGCAAGATAATTTCTATTTAAAGAAATATTCATTATGGAATCATGATATTTTCTAATAGTTTTTAGACATTTTGATGTTTTAACATGCCATATTTTAAGAGATCCATCTCGTCCACCAGTGTAAAGCAAGTACCCATTTGAAGAATAAGCTATGCTTTGTATACTATCAGTGTGAACTGTTTCAAACAAAGTATCATGAGTTAATGCGCTTCCCGTTAAATCAGAATGAGATAGATCTATATCATTTAAAGGACAATTTCTTAAATCCAAATAAGAAAGATCTATTCCGGACAAAGTCTTATGGGAGTTATACAAAATTTTTATTAAATTCCATACTCCATATTCTTCAGCATATTTTGAGAAAAATATATTTCTGTATAAGAATAAAACGTTTTGAGGTAAAGAAGTATTTTGATTCTCTATACTTTGCAGATGTTCATGCAAAATTTCACCAATATACTGAATAACAGTATTACTTAAAATATCTTTATTTATAACATCAAGATTCTTAATCGAATTTTTAGAGCCATTATCACATTTTGAAATATATAAAGCCATTTTCATATCTGTAATAATTTTCGTTGCAGCAAAAAAGTCCCTGATATGCTGATGAATAAAACTGTAGCTTTGGTTATTGGCATATAAAATACCTAACGAATATACACAGTATTTGACAATTACGGATGCGTAATCCTCACCCAAAGGTCCTTCTAAAGCAAGCATCTGTCTGGCATAGGTCTGAGTATTTGGAACTGGGTCCTCACCTTTCAGATATTCTTTAAAATATTTTTTCCCATAAGTACCGCAGATATCTGCTTCGTTCTCTCCTTTCAAGACAATATTAATGACCTGCCGGAAGGTTGGAAGGTCAACTGCATACAGATCGTTTTTCTCCATATACCATCCAAGTTCTGGAAGCAGGAAATCCAGAATAAACCATTGCATTTTTTCATCAAGGGAATTGGATTGGTACCCCTCTCCTGCTTTTTGATGGTCCAGCTTGATTTCTG
>NZ_WQQB01000014.1:0-10139 GCF_018785565.1 Blautia sp. MCC283
AAATAACACCCCTTTTTCTTTTATTTTACTAGAAAAGGGGTGTGTTCACAATTTATTTACTCATGCGTTTGTCGTGCGCATTTGGAATTCGCTATATCGATTATTTCATCCATCTCTCCACAGTTCGGATGATCTGTTCTATCTGTACAGGTTTGGACATGTGATCGTTCATTCCTGCTTCTTTGCATTTCTGGACGTCTTCCAGATAGGCGTTGGCAGTCAGTGCGATGATTGGGATCTGTTTTGATTCCGGGGATGGAAGACGGCGGATCGCCCTGGTTGCATCAAGACCATTCATCACAGGCATCTGCATATCCATGAGAATGGCATCGTATGTTCCGGAGGGATCGATTTCAAAAAGCTGTACACATTCTTTCCCATTTACTGCCCGGCCACAGTGAATGCCGTACATTTCCAACTGTTCTTCCAGAATCTCATAATTCAGGTCATTATCTTCTGCGATCAGAAGCGTTTTTATGATCCTGGATGGCCTGAGTTTGAAGAACGGAATTTCCGCGGTTGTCTCTGATACTTCCTGCTCCCTGATAAAAGGTACATCCAGAGTCACACGGAAAGTGGTTCCCTCGTGGAGTCTGCTTGTTGCTTCAATGGTTCCGTTCATCTGGTCGACGATCTTTTTTACAATAGCAAGGCCCAGGCCGCTTCCCTGTACTTTATTCACTCTTGTATCAATTGCTCTGGAAAACTGAGAATACATTTCTTTCATGAATTTTTCGCTCATTCCAATCCCGTTATCCCGGACAATGGAAACCAGGCGGATCTTATCTTTATCCGGAAATGGTTCCTCATAAACTTCCAGTTCAACCATTCCTCCCTCAGGAGTATACTTCACTGCATTGGATAACAGGTTCATGTAAATCTGACCGATCCGCAGACGGTCAGACAGCACGGTATCATAAATAATGTCATGTCGGTTACAGATAAATTTCTGGTTCTTATCTTCTGCTGTTCCACGGATATTCTGTTCGTAAAGTTTACATAATTCAGACAGTTTTACTGGCTCAGAATCAATGCGAAATTCCCCACTTTCGATCCTGGAGATATCCAGGACATCATTGATCAGCTGCTGCAGATTACTTCCACTTAAGTTGATCTTATCCAGACAGTCCAGTATTTTGTCCGGTTCATGGAGATGGTTTCTTGCAACTCTGGTAAATCCCATAATGGCATTCATAGGAGTCCGGATGTCATGGGACATTCTGGAAAGGAACTCTGATTTTGCCTCATTGGCACGGTTGGCCTCTTCTACCGCATCTATGAGATATTTTTCCCGCCTTTTTTCCTCACTGATCACGCGGATCACAAGCAGAACCTGTCTGGCTGTTCCATCTTCCGCTCTTGACTGGACAATAAACCTGGCCAGATGCCAGTTGTTATCTGTGGCAAGGTAGTCAACTGCAATGGACTCCTCTTTTTCCAGACGTTTTTTCAGAGTGGAGAGGTCATAAAACTGTTTTACCATGGCCCTGTATTTGGACGCGACTTTTTCGCTGCTATCACTGGTGATATGGGCAGCTGCGGTTCCCTTCATTCCTGTAAAACGGTGATTTTCACTGCCGCCGGTAATCTCCTCATAATAAAAATCCTGAAGGTCGATCCGGTAGATCATGTAGTAGATCTTACTGATGGCGGATATGATCTCATTGTTCATTTTCACTTCTGCCAGAGAATCTTCCAGCTCTCTCTGATGATTTCGCTCCTCCTTTATGATCTCATCTACATGACGAAAAGCGATCAGAACCGGAAAATCCGTTGAAGAAGGAAGTCTGGTGGCTCTGATTTCAAAATACTGATGCCTGTTGGCATTTTCCCGGGACTGATATCTGCGGCTGATCTTATCCCTGGTTTTAAGCTCGCCTATCAGATTCTGACAGTCAAATGTCTCCAAAAAATCCGGCGCGGATTCTTTTATGACAAAATGATCATAATAGTATTTCAGTTCTTTTGAGTAACAAAGTATGATTTTTTCTCTGCTTTTCGGAATCTTCGGAGCGTTGGCACCCTGTTCCAGTTTTACAACTTCGGCAGTATCATCCAGAAGATTGACTTTATATACAGAAGTACAGTCCTCACAGAGAACATTCAGGATCTGACGTTCTTTTTCCATGCTTTCAAGATTTTTTCCCAGAAGCGTAAACATGCGGAGATTTTCCCTGGCTGTATTCAGATGAGCACCTACGAACGCAAGCTGATGAATAAACAGTTCTGAGATTCCTTTATAAAAATGATCCATTCCGATAAATCCGCTTAAATGGTCTCTGCTGAAAATAGGTGCGAGGACGCGGGAATATGTGTGATGTTTCTTCATCAGGTTGTATTCCTGTTCCATAGGAGAAAGTTCTTCACAATCTGTAACCTGGATCGTCAATCCTTTTTTCAGTTCGTCTGTCCAATGTGGAATATCCTCTACCGTGATTTCTGAAAATAACTGTTCTTTTTCTAATATGTCGTCCTCATTTTTCCATTCATACTGAAGACAGAAGTATTCTTTTCGGTTCTTTTCTTTTTTATCAAAAATATATACTCGATCGGCACCACTGCATTTTCCAAGCAGTTGCAGCATTTCGTAAATTGCGCCATCCAGTTCTTCGTTGTTTTTTACACGATATTTCCGTTTAATCTCCTTGTGATATCCTTGATACTTACCGGTTTTGGTATATATCCGTTCATGCCAGCTTCTGAGCCGTATAGGACATCAGAAGTGCACCATCTGCATCACCATTTCCTCTCCACGGGGTAAAATAAAAAAAGCACCATGTTCAGACAGAGAGAACTATAGTGCTTTTGAATTATGCAACTGGCTGCCATTTTACAGGCCCTATAGCTTTGCGCCACAGTCTTTCGGCTGCTTTGCCCGTGTTTATTTTTTTAATAATTTTAGTGTATATTTATACGGGAATATTGTTTGGAATTTTTTTCAGCTGTGAAAAGGCTTTTAGCATTTCTTTTTCGCCGTAATCATCAAATTGTATCACAATGGTATCTTCGGTTTCGGAGATAATGGACCCGCGGCCGTATTTGGGATGTTCTACAAGTTGTTTTGGTGTTTCTGGTGGGATATTTTCCGGCAATGCTGTCTTTTCATCTGGGGATAAAGAAGTTTCCTGTTCCTGGGATCTGGCATATTCTTTCGGTGTTTCCAATTTTCGGAGTTTTTCTTCCAGGATCATCTTTTTCAGGTCCTGAAGGTGCCGGGCAGCTTCTTTTGTATCTCTTGTGGCATCTGCCGGATGGGCAAGATATTTCTCCGGAAGACTGGAAAGGTAGCGACCTGGACCTGGAAATACCCGCGCAGTTCCGGGATTGATGTAAAAAGATAATTCCAGGAATTTCCTTGCTCTTGTCATTCCCACATAAAACAGTCTCCTCTCTTCCTCTTCTGTAGAAGCATCACGGCTATTTAAGGGAATCAGCCCATCATTTACACCAATGATAAATACGTAATCGAATTCCAGCCCTTTGGAGGCATGGAGCGTCATCAGTTTTACAGATTCTCCGGAAACCGCATCTTTTTCCGGTTCCATGCCATTCAGTACAAGATCATTAAGAAAATCCCTGATACTGTGATAGGATTCCATTTTCTTTAACAGGGAAAGGATTTGCCTCCTGTTTTCTTTATAGTCGCTGGAAGACGGTCGGAGATATTTTTCCAGAGAAAGCTGTTCCCACAGATTTATGTAGCCGGAGCCTGTGTCCCGATACTCCCACATGGCCTGAAAAAGTAAGGATTTCGAGAGAAATACACTCCCTTGTGTAAAATTCAGAATCTCTGTCCGGGCTTTTTTTGAGGTCCATCCTTCCCCGAAAGTTTTGTCGCAAAGGACATAAGTTCCGCTGGTAAGATCCTCATGATTGCTTAAAAAACGCAGTATATGAAGAAACCAGGCAAGAACCGGAATATCCTGAATGATTTTCTTCTGAGAGATTTCATATGGGATCTGATGTTTTTCCAGAACTTTTGAAAGGATCTCTGACTGGCTCTGAAGCCTGTAAAACACTGCGACCTCCTCAAGTGGAACGCCTCTTTCATGAAGAGCAAGGATCTTTTCTGCCAGATATTCTGCTTCCTGAAAAGGATCGTAATGATTTTTGACAGAGATTTTTTCTCCTTCTTCCTGTACGCCGGTAAGAGAATCCCCGGATTCCTGAAATCTTCTGGAAACTGCCAGGATCGTCTGGGAAGAACGGTAATTTACAGGAAGGGATAGTTCTTCTGCGTGATACAATTCACGGAATTTATAAAAAATATTGAACATACTTCCACGCCAGCTGTAGATCACCTGATTGGGATCGCCCACTGCAAAAAGCCCGACTTCCGGTCTTTTTAATTGACGAATCAGTTCAAACTGAAGTTCATCGCAGTCCTGCACTTCATCAATGATGATCCATTTCAGCTGCAAAAGTTGCTGTGGATGATCTTTCAGAAGTTTCGTGGCACACTGCAACAGGTCTTCGTAGCTCATTTTGTTCTGTTTCCGTTTTTCTTCTGTAAGGAGAGTTACCAGTTTCGGAAAATCGTCCTGGTATCCGGGCTGTCTGGATGTGGCTGACCTGTATTTATGATCCAGTCTTTTTCGAAGACGGTTTTTATATTTGATCCTGAGAGTATGCTGGTGGATCAGCTGATTGGCAAGTTCCAGTTCTTCTTCAGGCAGACAGACCTGGAAATCTTTTGTGTAGCCAAGTTCTTCTAATGGAAGCACTTCCTGAAGGAGCTTCAGGGCAATGCCGTGGAATGTTCCATAGAAAAGAGACGAGGGGTTTTCTTCTATATTTTGGATCTTCAGCCTGTTTTTGATCTCGCCTGCTGCTTTATTTGTAAAGGTCAGAACGATCATATTTTCCAGGGGGATTTTTTTCTGCTGGTGAAGATAACGGATCTTTTCGATAAGAACCGTTGTTTTTCCGCTTCCTACGTTTGCGCGGACCAGGCAGGCATTATGTTCATCCAGAACCGCTGTTTTCTGATAATCATTCAGTTCCATATGTTTCATCCTTTTTCAGAGTGTGATATCTGCGCATCATTTTTTCACGTTTTAGCATATCTTCCGGTTTCTCTGTATCTGTAAGGATCGCAAAGCGGAAATCAACCGGAAGAAAGACGTAAGTACTGAGCACATTGGAGATTCCTGTTCGGTTCTCCTGCATATTGGCCCATTCTGCATAAAACGGATCTCTCAGATAGAGGATCAGAGAGGAGTCTTTGACTTCCAGTCCGGATACCATTGAGAAAAATCCTGCAAATGTGTTATTATTTTCTTTGACCCGATTGCAGAATAAAACCCACTTCTCCTGCAGATCAGATAATGTGAATTCCCGTTGTCCTGATCGATTCCATTCTGTATTCTTTTCATCCGGATAAGAAATATTCCTCGTTTTCTGCACGGTCAGTTCCGATTCTTCAGATAAATTTTTCAGCCCCCACAGGATCACGTTCCGGTCAAGCCTGTCATTTCCAATACAGACTGCACAGCCGTTTTTGCACCTGCAGCCGGAAACCATTCGGATAGCCTGTTCTGTCACTTTGGGGATCAGATCATAGATCTTTTCTGCAAATCCAAGGCCTCCTACATAACGGTCGTAAAAATAGAGAGAAACCTCCTCAGAAGTGCTTCCGGAAAGTTCCAGTGCATTGGTGGACATTGCCACCCCAAGATCGGAACCTTCTGTCATTGTCACCATCAGAGCTGCATTTTTCAACGCAAACATCAGACCTTCAAAGTGGTTATTTCTTACATAATAACCGTTTCTGTCCGGCTGTAAGAGATTGCGGTACTGTCTGACCACATTTTCAGGAAGTCTGAGCCAGGTAGCTTCTGTGTCGTAATTCTTGGAAAGTGGTTTCGTGAGCTGTTCAAAACCCAGGTTCTGATGATTATGGAACTGCATTTTTTTATACATGTATACAAAATCTGCAATATTTACATCTCCAAAAGAAAGTTCACTTCTCTCCCACTGCTGCTTTTTATGTCTGTGTATGATACGGATATTGGTCTCGCTTCCAGGTACTGTGTAATAGTTTCCATGAAATGGCACAGCTTCCACGATCTTGCTTTCCAGGTTCATTTTTACAACCTGGTAAAAATCTCCGTCGTGCATGTAAACGGCACCTTCATGGATCTCATGAAAAGCCTGTTCCTCATCCATCTCCGTGATATTTTTTCCGGTTTCCTTGTTAATGAGCTGATACTTGTTCTGATCAATATTCCGGAGGGAAAATTCTCCTGCAGGATAAAGTCCTCCTGACCAGGCGAAGCGGCCTCCCATATTTCGGACTTCATCTACTTTCATAAGTACAGGGATCGTCTCCCCAAGATCCGGGAATAATGCACCATCATCCAGGGTTAACGGAAGTTCCGCTGCCGCAGCCCGGATATGTGCAAGCTGGATCAGAAGATTGTCTGGATCAACGATGGCATTTTCACTGCTGTGTTCAAAAAGCCATTCCGGTTCCAGAGCGATATACTGATCCATGGGAAGGTTGGCAAGAATCAGATAATTGGTGCATTTTCCACTTCCTCGTCCTGCACGGCCTGTCTGCTGCCAGAAAGATGCTCTTGTTCCCGGATAACCGGCCAGTACCGTTGTACTGATCTTTCCGATATCGATTCCCAGTTCTAATGCATTGGTGGATACAAGGCCAAGAAGATCCCCTGAGATCATACGCTGTTCGATGCTTTTTCTCTCCAGAGGAGTGTAACCGCCACGGTACCCGGAGATTTCTTCTTTTCTGGCTGTCCCTAAGAACCCTGCCGCATCCAGATGGTCTCTGGTTTCTTTCACCAGGATCTCCACATTTTTTCTGGATCTGGCAAATGCCAGAAAGCTCTCCCTTCGTTCCATCAGCTGAGGAAGAAGGTCCGCTGCAACATTTATAACAGATTCTTTTCCGTAGGGGATGCCATCTTTATTCAGTTTCTCTTCTGGCTGGACCAGGCAATAGATCCGCTCTGATATTCCTGCACCGCTTCTGGCGATATTGATAAAAGATCTTCCGCAGATCTTTTCCGCAAGTTCCAGGGGATTGGCAATGGTGGCGGAACTGCATAAAAACTGAGGATCTGAGTGGTAATATCTGCAGATCCTGGATAAACGGCGAAATACATTGGCCAGATGAGAACCAAAAGCTCCTCTGTATACATGCAGTTCATCCAGAATAATGTATTTCAGATTGGAAAAAATAAAGTCGAATCCATATTTGCTGTGATTTGGAAGCATGGAGCCGTTTAACATATCCGGATTGGTAAGGATGATATTGGCACGTTCCCGGATCCTTTTTCGCTCAGCAGGCGGTGTATCTCCGTCATATACGCCGACAGATAAACGATGTTCCCCAAGTGCTTCCATCCAGGGGATCAGCGCACGGTACTGATCAGCTGCCAGGGCCTTCGTGGGATAAATAAAGATCGCACGGGTCACAGGATCTTTCAGGATTTCCTGAACCACCGGCAGATAAAAGCACAGGGATTTACCACTGGCGGTAGGTGTGGTGATCACGATATTTTCTCCAGCCATAGCATGGGAAAAAGCTTCTGCCTGGTGGGTATAGAGAGACTTTATATTCTGGCCGGACAGAAAATCCTGGATATCCGGATGCAGGCTTTTGGGAAACTCTGCATATTCCGGAGATCTGGCAGGGATTGTTTTTTTGTAAATGATGTTCCCCTTCATGCTTGCTCCTTTGCTGTCAATTTATTCGATAGATATTATTTTTAATAAAAACAGTATAACATAAAAAAAGCGATACCATATAGTTTTATCTTCCCATATGACATCACTTTTCTATTTTTTATGCAGATTTTTCAAGTATATGTTACAGTGCAGTGCCTTTCTTTGGTACAAAGAAACGGCTCATATCTGCATGTTCCAGCTTAAGCAGTGAAATTTTTCTATCAATTCCTCCTGCATATCCTGTGAGACTGCCATTTGTGCCTACTACACGATGGCATGGAATGATAATAGAAATTTCATTATGTCCAACTGCACCACCAACAGCCTGGGCGGACATATGGGAAATATTTTCTCTTTCAGCTATTTTACTGGCAATTTCTCCATATGTGATCGTTTGTCCGTAAGGAATCTCTGATAAAATCTGCCATACAGCTTGTCTGAATGTTGATCCCGCAGGATGAAGAGGAGGTGTAAATGTTGGCTTTTCACCGGAGAAATAGATATCCAGCCATTTTTTTGCTTCTGAAAGAATCTCCGTTTCCTGTGAAATCCTCTCGTCCGGAAGTGTATTCGCAAAGTATTTCTGTCCTTCAAACCATAAGCCTGTAAGTCCAATTTCATCTGCTGCCAGTAAAATTTCTCCTAACGGTGATTTATATTTGCATGTATAGATCATAGTTTTCCACTCCTTATTTCAGTAGTGTTACCTCAAGTATAATTTATGTGAAATAGTTATCTTTAATTATGTGAAAAAACGGAGAACACAGCAAGGTATCCTCCGCATATAATATAGTGGTATGTTATCTGCTATTTTTACTGTTATATTACATTTTACTGCTATTCACAGGTGCTTTAATTCCAGTAATCTGTTTTTTGCTTCAGATCAATATTTTTACTGAAGAATACAGGATTTTTTTTCTGCCGGATCTGTCCTTCGTAATCCTTTAATGCTTTCAATACGGTGTTGGACAATAGCAGGATCACCGGAATGTTGATCAGTGCCATTACTCCCATCAGTACATCAGAGATGTGCCACAGTAATGTCATCTCCATTCCCGCTCCCAAAAACACCACCAGTGCTGATACAAGGCGAAATCCCGTCATGAATTTCTTACCCGGCTGCTTTTTAAGGATATAAGTCAGCAGATTATCACAATAGAAGCAATTTCCCAGCAATGTAGTGAAAGCAAATAATACCATTGCGATCATAATAAAATATGGTCCAAAAGAACCAAGAGTCTTGTGAAGTGCTGCCTGCACCCACGGTGCTCCCTGAAGCTCTTTTGCCGGTGTCACACCAGATACCAGACACATCATAGCAGTTGCAGTGCACAATAATAATGTGTCAATAAACACAGACAGCATCTGTACCAGTCCCTGTTTAACCGGATGACTGACCATTGCAGACGCCGCCGCATTGGGGGCAGAACCGATACCTGCTTCATTGGAATACAGACCTCTTCGTATTCCCTGCATCATAGCTGATCCGGCAAATCCGGCAAAAATTGCTTTAAAATCAAATGCTTCTTCAAAGATCTGTGCCAGTACCGATGGAAGCTGTCCGATATTTAGTACCACTACCAGCAGGGATATCAGAATATATACAATGCCCATAAATGGCACTAAAGTAGAAGTTACTTTCACAATTCTGTTACCGCCACCCAGCAGACACCATCCCGTTACCAGCGCCAGAATTCCTCCAATGATCCATGGCGTGATCTCTGCATTATAAAATGGCTGACCGGAAAATGTAGACTGCAGATTATAGGATGCCAGCATATTAAATCCAAACGCGTAAGTCAGGATCATGGCTATACAGAAAACCACTGCCAGTCCTCTGCTGTGCAATGCCGCCTCTATGTAATACGCCGGGCCGCCGTAGCACTGGCCGTCTTTTCCTTTTTTCTTATATATCTGCGCCAGTGTGCTCTCTGCCAGAGCTGATGCGCTTCCAAGAATGGCAATGATCCACATCCAGAATACGGAGCCCACACCACCGATACAGATGGCAGAAGATACTCCTACAATGTTGCCTGTCCCTACACGAGATGCCGTGGAGACCATCAGTGCCTGAAAGGATGATACACTTTCGTCTCCCTCTGGTTTCTCCATTACAGCGCTGCAGGCGTTTTTGAATAAACGTACCTGTGGAAATCTGGTCCGGACAGTAAAGTAGATGCCGGAACCAATCAATATTACAATCAGTAATTTGCTGTAGAGAAACGTGTTGATTGCGTCAATGATCGTTTCGAACATAAATCCTCCTCGTAACAGAATTTTTTATCATACGATAATATCGGATAAAAACCCGAATTGTTACCATAATACAATATTTCTGCTATTTTGAAAAGAGGTTATCCGCAGGAGTCACGACAAACGCATGAATGGTTAGCAACTGCAAATTCTATTTTTTTCTACTTTTTAAGCTTCTAAAAGCTCTTCTAAAT